>JBKJLF010000314.1:0-5133 GCA_046597185.1 Burkholderiaceae bacterium
GAACGGCATGCGCAATTCCAATTGTGTGGCCATCGCGCCGCCGGCGACCATTTCCAATATTATCGGGGTTTCGGCCTGTATTGAACCGACCTTCCAAAACCTGTACGTGAAGTCGAATTTGTCGGGTGAATTTACCGAAATCAATGAATACCTGGTGCGTGATCTGAAAGAGCGTGATCTGTGGGATGAAGTCATGATCGCCGACCTGAAATATTTCGATGGTAGCCTGACCAAGATTGACCGCATTCCACAACAATTGCGCGAGATTTACGCGACCGCGTTTGAAGTCTCGCCCTCGTGGATCGTCGAAGCGGCAGCGCGGCGGCAAAAATGGATCGATCAGGCGCAGTCGCTCAATATCTATATGGCGGGTGCTTCTGGCAAGAAATTGGATGAAACCTATAAGCTGGCCTGGTTGCGTGGCTTGAAGACCACCTATTATTTGCGCACCATTGGCGCGACCCATACCGAGAAATCGACCAGTAAAATTGGTGCCTTGAATGCCGTTTCGGTCGATGCCGCCAGCAAAGTGTATTCGGCACCCGCTGCTGCGCCGGAAGAATTGGCCGGCCCTGCCTGTATGCTACGTCCCGGTGATGCCGGGTTTGAAGAATGTGAAGCCTGTCAATAAAGGAAGAAGACCATGTTATCCTGGGATGATGAAGAAGTCAGTACTGAAAACGCCAGCGTGCCAAGCGCGCCTGCGCTGCAACCGCAGCCACAGTTGGCGCAAGTGGCAGCGGTGCCATCAGTCGTAGCGGTGCCATCGGTGGTGCCTGCGCTGCACGCATCGGTAGCAACCTCGGCTGCGCCTGCGGTGGCACCCGCCCACGCTGCGGTGGCCCCCACTGTGGCGGTGGCCAGCGCCCGCCGTGTGAACGCCGAAGATAAACGTATCATCAATGGCAAAACCGATGTCAATCAATTGGTGCCGTTTAAATATAAATGGGCGTGGGACAAGTATTTGTCGAGCTGCGCCAATCACTGGATGCCGCAAGAGATCAATATGCAGCGCGACATTGAACTCTGGAAAGACCCACAGGGCTTGACTGACGATGAACGCCGCCTGATTAAGCGCAATCTGGGCTTTTTTGTTACCGCCGACTCCCTCGCGGCCAACAATATTGTGCTGGGCACCTATCGCCACATCACTGCCCCCGAGTGCCGTCAATATTTATTGCGCCAGGCCTTTGAAGAAGCCATCCATACCCACGCCTACCAATACATTGTGGAGTCGCTAGGGCTGGATGAAGGTGAAATCTTCAATGCGTATCATGAAGTGACGTCGATTCGCGATAAAGATGAATTCCTGATTCCGTTCATCAACACCCTGACTGACCCCCATTTCACAACCGGCACGGTCGAAAACGACCAGGCTTTGCTGAAGTCGTTGATTGTGTTTGCCTGCCTGATGGAAGGCTTGTTCTTCTATGTCGGCTTCACCCAAATCCTGGCTTTGGGGCGGCAAAATAAAATGATGGGTGCAGCTGAGCAATACCAGTATATTTTGCGCGACGAATCGATGCACTGCAACTTTGGTATCGACCTCATCAACAGCATCAAAATGGAAAACCCGCAGCTCTGGACCGCGCCATTTCGTGAAGAAATCAAAGCCTTGTTTCAGCAAGCGGTGGACCTGGAATATCGCTATGCCGAAGACACCATGCCACGCGGTGTATTGGGCTTGAATGCGCCCATGTTCAAGGGCTATTTACGTTTCATTGCCAACCGTCGTGCGCAGCAAATTGGGCTCGATCCGATGTTCGATCAAGAAGACAATCCCTTCCCCTGGATGAGTGAAATGATCGATTTGAAAAAAGAACGCAACTTTTTTGAGACACGCGTGATTGAGTATCAAACCGGTGGCACCTTGAATTGGGAATAAACATAAAAAAATCAGCGTAAAATAATTCAAATGCGCTATAGTGGATTAAGTGCAGTAAAGTCGTTGTGCAATCCGGGTACCATCATATGAATTATTTGAGCCAACACCCAACACCAAAGTGGCTTGACCTGAAGGGGTCAGGTCACATGGGTATTTGAAATTCCAAAACGCCGGCCATTGATGTCGGCGTTTTTTTGGCGCTAGTGCTGCCGACCGGGGAGGGGCGGCAGCAGTGGTGCCGGAGCCGAATTCATTAGCACAACCCGCATTCGGTTTGTGCCGATGAATAATCCGCCTGTCTCATCAACCAAAATGGGTTGGACGGGTTTTAAACTAATGTGAGTTTTCCATCACGGATGAAGGAGAAAAAAATGGCAACAGCAAAAAAAGCCGCACCAGCTAAAAAGGCAGCAGAACCAGCGGCAGAGGCAAAAAAGCCCGCAGCCAAGGCTGCTGCAGCAGCACCCACCAAGAAAGAAGTAGCAGCACCTGCCAAGAAGGCAGCCGCCAAGGCCGCACCTGCCAAGAAGGCAGCCGCACCAGCCAAGAAGGCTGCCGCCAAGGCGGAGCCAGCCGCAGCACCAGCAGCTGCGCCCGCAGCCAAAGCAGCACCAGCCAAGAAGGCCGCAGCCAAGGCTGAACCAGCAGCCAAGGCAGCACCAGCCAAGAAGGTAGCAGTCAAGGCTGAACCAGCCAAGAAGGCCGCAGCCAAGGCAGAGCCAGCTAAAAAGGCCGCAGCCAAGGCTGAACCTGCCAAAAAGGCCGCAGCCAAGGCTGAACCTGCCAAAAAGGCCGCAGCCAAGGCTGAACCTGCCAAGAAGGCCGCAGCCAAGGCAGAGCCAGCTAAAAAGGCCGTAGCCAAGGCTAAACCCGCTGCCGCGCCCGCTGCAAAGAAAGCTGCAGCCAAACCTGCAGCGGCCAAGCCAGCAGCAAAAAAGGCAGCTACACCCAAGGCAGCAGCACCCAAGGCGGCTCTTAGCCCGGCAGCAGCGTGGCCTTTCCCGACCAGTGGCCGACCATAATCGGTTCGCTGATCATTGCGTAAGGAAATCCCGCTACGGGCTGGTTCGCCGTAGCGGTTTTTTAGGAAATTTTGCGTGTTATACAATATATTTAAAATCATCATCGATACCGTGGCGGGTTTGTTAGCGGCGGTGTTGCTATTACGTTTTTGGATGCAAGTGGTCAGAGTGCGCCCACCAGCGCAGTTGGCCAGTTTCACTTTTCAATTGAGCGACTGGTTGGTTTTGCCTTTGCGTAAAGTGGTGCCGGGAATGGGCGGGTATGACTGGTCCAGTTTGCTGGCGGCGTTTTTGATTTCTTTGTTGGCGCAGACGCTGGATCAACTATTGCGCATGGAAATTTCTTCTGCACTGTCTGTGTTGCCGCTAGTATTTAAAATTTTGCAGTTCGCCCTGATTGGCGTGTTACGTTGGATGGTCTATGGTCTGATGGGTTTATTGATTTTGGGCGCGGTGTTTAGTTGGATCAACCCATCCGCCCCTTTTGCCCCGTTTGTGAACGCCTTAAATAACCCCATATTGCGACCATTGCGCCGGGTTGTGCCCTTGGTCGGCAATATTGATTTATCGCCCCTGGTGGCCCTGATTTTGCTCCAGATTGCCTTGCATGTGCTGGATGTCTTGAGCTTTTATGTCTTGACATGACGAGTCGCGATTGGTGCAGCCAGATTGCGGGCGGTGTACGTTTGGCGGTGCAAGTGATGCCCAATGCCAAAAAGTCGGAAGTGGTGGGCTTGCTGGACGACGCCAGTTGCAAATATACCGCGCGCCCTGCCAGTGGCAAGTCAAACGCAATATTGCCCGGTTCGATACTTGGTTCACGCGCATCGCGGTTGAACAGGTTTTTGACCGACGCCTGGCGCTCCCATTTTTCCCATAACTTCTCACGCCGCAGATTCATATCGGTCGTCAGGTAATTGGCCACGGTAGTGGTACGGGGATCGTTCGGTTGCCTTTCCCGCCCACCGACGTAGTTTATGTTTCCCACGACATTCCATAGCGAGGCAATGCGCCAGTCGGCACGCAAGAACAGGTGGTGATGTGGTGCCAGCTCGGTCATTTTTATGCGCTCTGGTTTCAGGTTGGGGTTGCCGCGATTGGTTGGATTGTTGGTGCTATATTGTTCGGTGAATGAGGGGGAGCGGAAGGCGCGACCATGGAGCGCTTTCAAGGTTACGTTATACGCGGCATTCCAAACCAGGGCCAGGCGTGGGTTGGTGGTGCTGCCAAAGTCGGAATAACGGTCATGGCGCAGACCTGCCGTTAAATTCCATTCGGTAGCGAGCTGCCATTCATCCTGCAGGAAGGCATAGTTGATTGAGCGCTTGTGCGGTAGTAAGTAAACCAAATATTCGATCCTGGTAGCCCAAGCGAAGCCGCCAATTTTCATGGCTTAAATCGATTCTGGCATCAAGGTGGCGTGATTCGGTATTGACGGGGCCGGGTGCAGTCGATAAATGGCTCCCGAAAATGCCGTCGAGCACGGTTTGGAAATCACTTTGAATAATGCCACGCTGACCATTGGTGCGGCCAATTTGTAGAAATGTTGCGATATCCCACCCGCCTGATTTACCACCATATTGAACCCAGGCATCGCGGCTGTTAAAACTGCCGATGCGCGTACCCACTTCGGTGCCATTAATTTCTGCAGCACTTTTTGTGATGATATTGATCACCCCGGAAAAAGCATCAGCACCATACAGTGCAGAGCCAGTGCCACGAATGATTTCGATACGGGATATATTTGCCACGGGCGTTTGCCCTGGTGCAAAGCTGGGTATGCCAACAAAATTGGTATTGATTTTGAATCCATTTATAAGGAATAGCACTTCAGGGCCAAATTCAGAGGTAATGCCCCGGACAATATATTTCGGAATATAACCTTCGTATAATAATGAAACATGCAAACCCGGCACCGCTTCCAGTACCTGGGTAATATCGGTCGCCCCCATGGCCTGAATTTCACGCGCAGTAATCACCGTAGCCGATGCGGGTGCTTTTGATGTGATTTGCTGGGTGCCTGTGGCAATGGATACCATATTTTTATTGCCGTAGATGGTAGCCAGTTCGTCTTCATCGTCCAAATTTTGCTGCTGCGCGCCAGCGCTAAGGGCATACGTTTATACACAAGTCCCGCCGCCCACAGTTTGATCAAGTTCACCAGGCTTCAAATGGCCCAACTTGTGCAAAATCTTTATTGTTGTCACAGCAACACGTAATTCCTGA
>JBKJLF010000351.1:0-6287 GCA_046597185.1 Burkholderiaceae bacterium
ATCTCCCCATTTCGTGAAAAACCCGCTAAAACGTCAATTTTGCATCAAATTCTATGGGGAAAACGAGAAAAATGAAGACATTCTTATGGACTGCCAATTTCAACTGAGGAATCTAGGATCAACAGCACGCGAAAGCAGGTTGCAGGGCGTGAACTCAAGGCATCGCTCTTTGAAAGTGGGGAAATCTCGGACTCGTTGCTGATGCGAAGTGCATTTATGTATTGTGGCCCAACTCCGCCCGGTTTGTCACGTGAGAGATGCAAAAGTGTAATGCATAGTCGTTATTCTATTCGTCGCTGCGCTGGTACAGGCGGAAGCGCTCGTCACGGTCAGCCTTGCGGCGACCTTCCCACAACAACTGCCAGTGCTTGCTACGAAACTGTTTGGCGATTTCGGTTTCATCACGCAATTTTACGTGATCCTGCAGCAACAAAATCCGGCAATGCGGCAATGGGCCATCGGTCACCGGCGCGAATGGCAATTTGCCGAAAAACGCAAATGACGCGCGCTGGGCCGGGCTGACATTGGTGACAATGCAATCCGTTTTGGCAGGCGGGCGTGCAGCAATCTGGTGCGCCACTGGTGCGTAGCTGAGGCGATAATCGGCCCATGGCAAAAACAGTGTCGTCAACAGCAGCCAGCACAGCACTAGCCCGCACAGCACCAGCCCGCCACTGGAGAGCACTACCGCGCGCCACAACACCGAAGGCTGGCGTGAAATGCGCCAGTAAACCAGGCAATCCAGCCGATGCTGGTTGCCGCCGCCACGACAAAGGCAAATACCTGAAATTCCGGCTTGAAACCCGGTGCCAGCTTCAATGTGTTTTTTGCCAATTGCGCTGGCCAGCCATACAAGTGCGCAAACTAGGCCAGCCAGATCAGTGCGGCGCTGATGGTCAAGGCCATGACCGCAAACCAGTCAACCGCATTGATGGCACTGCGTTTCATGGTCGGCAGGCCAAAGGCTGCCAGAATTACCAGCGGCGGTATCAGTGGCAGCAGCACGTTTTCTGCCGGATCGGGTGAAACCAGCGTCAGAGCGAGCAAGCCGACCAGACAGGCCAGCGGAAAAGCGATATGCAAGGCATAGCGCTGGCGGCACCAGGCAATCACCGCCCAGGCTGCAAACGGCCACGCTGGCCAATAGAACCAGATGCCATAGCGCAGCAGGAATTTGGCACCAGCACCATTGGGCGTGGCCACTTGTGCAAGGTTCCAGTTGCGCCAGGCCTGCAAATTGCCGCTGTCACCAATCGCATGCCACAGCAGCAGCACACCCAGCGCCGTTGCCAGGGTCAGCAGTATGTGCAGCAAGCCCCTTATTTGTGGCATGCCGGGCAGCCACAGGCAAACCAGCGTCATCAGCCACAGCACCAGCGGCGGCCACCAGCCACGCGTTAGCGCCAGCGCCGCTAGCGTTAGCCCCAGCGTGATCGCGCGATTCCAGTGCGGCCGGTCCAGATAGCGCAAAATTCGGTACATTGAAAACGCCACCAGCGCCACTTGCAGCGCTTCGGCAGTAGTTTGATGGCTGTTCAGCAGCAAACCCCAGCAACCAAGATAAATCAGCAGTGCCGCATCGGCCAGCGTGCGGCCATAATCGCGCGCATTGGGCTGGCCGCCAAAAGCGAGCTTGAGTGGCTGTGCTTCATTGCGCCGCCCGAGCAGCCAGGCGCTATACCAGATGGAGGTGGCACCAAGCAGGAAAGTCACAATCCCGGCCATGCGCGCGGCCGTCACGTCACCGAGCAAGGGGCCCAGACATTTGATGGCGAGTGCGCCGAGCCAGAATGCCAGCGGCCCCTCGTCGGGCATGGGCAATCCGGCAATATTTGGCGTGAGCCAGCCAGAGAGCGTATCGTGCGCCATGGTCCACATGATGCCAAAGCTGGCGGCATCGTCATTTTTCCACGGATCGCGCCCGAGCAAGCCGGGCAGAATATACAGCAGGCAGAGCGCAAATATGGCCCAGCGTGGCAGCGCGAGTGTGGCAGAGGCGGGCAGGCGGACGGGCTTCATCATCGGGTGGGGTAAAATCGCTCAGGCGATATTGTGCCGTAAATTGGTGGTCAATTCCGCAATCGCACCAAAATGCGTTGTATTGCGGTGCAGGCAGGGTGGCGGGCAGGCGGGGTGGACAGAGTCGGGCCAAACTTAAACCGGCGTCAAGCCGGGGATAAAAAAAGGCAGCCTAAGCTGCCTTTTTGCGCTGCACGGGTAAAACCGGCAGGGCGGTCATCAGGGATCTGATTAACCTGCAACCTGGGTCTTGGAACCAACGGCGCCGAACTTTTGACGGAATTTTTCAACGCGGCCAGCGGTGTCAACGATTTTGTGCTTGCCGGTGAAAAATGGATGCGATTCCGACGAAACTTCAATCTTCAGCAACGGGTATTGTTTGCCTTCGTGCATGATGGTTTCGCGGGTGTTGCCGGTCGAGCGGGTGATGAATTTGAAGTCGCAGGACAGATCGTGAATCAGCACTTCGCGGTAATTTGGATGAATATCGGTTTTCATAAAAGCCTCAAGGTTTGGGTAGCCAATTCGCACTTCGGCGGTCGTTCTGCTACGTGACCCGATTGCCAATCACTTGCCGGGGGTGTGGTGTAAAGCCCGCGATTATACAATGCTTTTGCGCAAACGCGCCATGGCATTTTTGCGTTTTTGCACGGGATTGCAGGACGGTGCTCATCCATGCTCATCCAGGCCCTCAAACCCCTACACCGCCAACGCCACTACCCCCGCCGCAATGCACATCGCACCGGCAATGCGCAATGCGCGGTCACTCTCCCCCAGCAAATGCCCACCGAGCAGCGCGGCAAACAGCATTGATACTTCCCGCGCCGGGGCCACATGCGAGAGCGGGGCCATCTTCATTGCATACAGCACCAGCACATACGAAATCGGGCTGATCGCTGCCACCATCAACGCATATTTCCATTGCACACGCCATAGCACGCGGGCGGCAGGGCGGTTGCGCAGTACGCTCGGGGCCAGCAGCACAATGCGAATCAGGTTGCCGAAATAGTCGATCAGGATCGGCGACATCAGCATCACCTTGACCGCATAGCCATCAAGCACGGTGTAGCTGGCAATGAAGATGCCGGTCAGCAAACCATACACCATGCCCTTGTGCAGTTTTTTTCGCGCTACCGGATCGGGGTTGTGGTGCAGCAGTCTGGGGCCGCCAGCGATCAGGAATACACCGCCAACCACCCCGGCGATGCCAGCGATGCCCAAGAGTGAAATATGTTAACCCAGAAACAAAATTGCCACCAGCGACGACAGCAGTGGGCCGGAGCCACGCGCGATCGGGTAGACCACGGTCAAATCGGCTTTCATATAGTCGCGCAGCAAAACGATGAAATACAGCACATGCAACACCGCGCTGCCGACAATAAAGCCCCACTCCACGTAACCCCAATGCCCCACCACATCCTTGCCAGCCCAGACCCCGACCGGTAACCACAATATGGCCAACAACAGGCTGGAAAAGAAAGCGAAGCGGGCATCGCCACCGGCTTTTTTGGCGGCGATATTCCATGTGGCGTGAATGAGTCCGGCGAGCAGGATCAGAGCGAAAGCGGTCAGGGGCACGGGGCGGTTCCGGGTGACGGGTTGACGGTTTTTTGTGGGGCAGGGTGCCGTGTGCCACCCTGGCAAGTGGCAACGAGCGCCATCATAGCGCATTCTTTACAGGCCGTCCTAACAGGCCGTCCTAACAGGCCGTGTTCTATCGCAAACACGGGCGCTTGTACCCGGCTTGAAAGATTGAGCTTGGGCAAGATGCTTTGCACATGAATAATGTTGCCAAGAAAAATTATTGACGCACGCCTACAAAACTATTGCTTGACATCCTTATTTGCTGCGGAGTATAATTTTATGTGAGTGATTGATTGGTTATAAATTCCCGCAATTGATATCTAGTCGGTGAATAAGCAAAACTCCTAAAAAATGCAGCTAGGCAAACTGTTTTGCCACACCTTGAATTGAAGCAGGATCGTCGATGATAAATTACATAACCATTGCATGGAGCAATTTGTTGCGCAATCGCCGCCGTACCGTTTCCACGCTTGCCGCCATCAGTCTCGGCGTGGGCATGGTAGTCTTCACCAACGGTTTTACAAATGGCATTTCTGCCAATATGTCCAATTCTGTCATAAACCAATTGGATGGGCATTTGCATATTGAGCACAAGGATTACAAAAAATTCTTCATCACCGACCAAGAAAAAATCCTGATTCCCGACTACCGCACGCTGGCGGCACAGATCATGAAAGTGCCGCATGTAAAGGCGGTCATGCCACGTATCATGCTCGGTGGCCTGATTGGCGTGGGCGAGAAAAACAGCACGTTTTTCGGCACTGCCTCCGACCTTGCCACCCTATCCCAGGTCTTGCCCGACTACGGTGCGCATTTGCGCAGCGGCAAATTGCTCTCCGCCGATGACCCCGATGGCATTTTGCTCGGCGAAGCGCTGGCTAACAGCCTCAAGGTCAAGGTTGGCGACGAACTGGTACTCCTCTCCAAAACCGTGCGGGGCGAACAAAGCAATACGCTGGTTCACGTTCGCGGCACGGTGACGTTTCCAAATGATTATGTGGTGGAACAAAGCCTGGTCATGACCGGTCTTGGCCAGGGACTGGCAGAAAACCTGCTTGACCTTGGCAACGGGGCCACGCAATTGCTGGTGCGGGTCGATGATACCGACAACGTGGCAACGACTGTGGCGGCACTGGAACAGTATTTTGAAGCCAACAAACTGCCATGGCGCGTCACGCCATGGTATGACAACCCGGCTTATAACCGGGTAGTGGGCATTTTCAACGGCATTGGCGCACTGGTCATGTTTCTTTTGTTGATGATGGTGGGCATCATTACCAGCAACGCGCTGTTGATGGCCTTTTTTGAGCGCATGCGCGAAATCGGCACCCTGCGTGCCATCGGCATGAATCGATGGCAGATATCCCTGTTGCTGTACCTCGAATCGGCCATGGTTGGTATGGCCGGTGCGCTGGCCGGGCTGGTACTGGGCATCATCATGGTGGGTATTGCGCGCATTTTCGGCATTCCTCTGGGCTTGATCGGGCAATCGGTATTGCCGGTACTCAAAGTCAGCAGCCTAGTGGTCTCGACCCTGGTGCCGGTGTTTTTTATCCTGGTGGCGGCCACTATTCCGGTTCGCGCCACCAACCGGATGAGTGTCATTGATTCACTCAATTACCAATAATTGCAGGGAACTCATCATGCTTATCGAACTGGCTTTCAAAAACCTGCTGCGCAATGTACGGCGCACCCTGTTGGTTGAAATATCGATTGTCTTTGGCGTCGTGGTTATCGTGTTTACCGGCAATTTTTTGCATGGCATGCAACGCTCGTGGGCGCAATTCGAGATCAACGCCAATGCTGGTGCCTTTGAAATCGAACACCGTGACTATAAGGAGTTGCGCAAGGCCGAACCCCTGAAGGTCACGTTTGAAAACGGCGCGCAAATCATGGCCCGCGTCAATCAGGTGAAAGGCGTCAAGGCCTCGTTTGGCAAGCTCAATTTTTCCGGCATGGTTAGCAATGGCAACAAGAGCACGCTGTTTACCGGTGTGGCGTTGGATGTGGCGGGGCAGCGCAAAACGCTGCCATTGCAAGAAAACTTGATTGTCGAGGGCAAGTCCCTTTCGGAAAAACCCGGTGATGTGGTACTGGGCAGCGAACTGGCCAGCATGCTGGGCATGAAAATCGGCGATCCGGTTTCAATCGTGGTGCAAACCTATTACGGCAGCTTGAACTTGTATTATGGCACGCTGGTGGGCACCAAAAACGGTCGCCACTTCCCCACTTCGACCTATCTGGAAATGAATCTGAACGAAGCACAGCGCCTGCTGCGGGTAAAAGACCGCCTGTCGCAAGTGGTGGTCGCCGCACATGACTATGATGCCATCCCGCAAGTGATGCAGCAAGTCAACCAGGCCGTGAGCGGGCAGGGCACGTCCTTTGTGCTGCGCGGCTACGCCGAATTGATTCCGATTTATGCCACCGCCATCGCTTCCTTTAGCATCATCACGCTGGTGGTGGGGATTGTGATGTTTGTAATGGTTGGCGGCGGCCTTGGCAACGTGATGGCCATGGCGGTGATGGAGCGCAGGCGCGAAATCGGCACCGTCCGTGCGCTGGGCATGAAAAAAGGCCAGGTGCGCAACATGTTCCTGGTCGAGGGCACCATCGTTGGCGCAACTGGCGGCGTAATCGGCCTGGCCTTGGTCACGTTGCTGACGTTTTATGTAGCCTCACGC
>JBKJLF010000685.1:0-4461 GCA_046597185.1 Burkholderiaceae bacterium
AATTGCATTTTTATGTGGTGCGGGACGGGGCGGCCTTTTTTGAACACGGATTCAGGTAATTCAGAAAAAAATCCACCCAATATAAGATCTTCATTAAGGTCAAATAGTATTTCATCAACTCTCAATTTAGAAACAAGCTCCTTAATTGGTAGCCTTAATTTTGACAATTGTACTATCCCATCTAATCGGATATTCTCATTCAAAAGTTCTGCTACCAGTTGGGTAATAGAATTGATATCTAATGGTGAGAGATGGAGGCGATTTTTTCTAATCCATTCATCCCACTTAATCTTGCACCCTGAGCAATACTCAACATTTTCTTCGGCACCACCTGCTTTTGTTAATGCGCGTTGAATCATTGACGCTGATTTAATAGCGCTACTATCTTCGCCTTTAATCAACAAATCATAAGCCTGTCTAGATATAGACAAAATTTCAAGTAAATCTAATACTGATATCCCAGCTAGTGTATCAAATGATTCTTCCGTTAGCTCTGCAATCACACCACTTGATTTTCTTTCTACTAGATCTAGAAGTTTTAGGAGTAGTTGATCTAATTCGGATGCTTGCAGATCAACTTCACTGAATTCATATATTTTTCGACGAACTGTATCATCAAAATTCGTATTATGCAATTTAAGATGCTGAACGTCTGTCTCAAAAACAATCTTACGCAAACATTGTTTAATTTCACCAATCTGTAACTTGTTATCTTTTAACTCTTCGGCAAAGCACTCGTTAAACCGTTCTACCAAAACCACAGCATACTTTGAACTAAATTTATCAGATGCAATATCATCAAACAGATCTGTAACTACATCATCAAGGTTGCTATTGGTTTGAAAAACAACACTGCCACACACATCTCTGAAAATTACAGTATGGGCAAGCAATTTTCCAATAAAACTATCTTTTATTTGCGATGCTTCCTGCTTCTTTTGATTATGGAACTTTGTATTTATTCCAAGAATATCGTTCAATGTCCAGTTTTGGTTTTGCTTCGATCTTGTTTTTACCTGAGTAAAAACATAAGATACACTTGAAGAAATATTCTTTCTTACCACAAAATCATCATGCAAATCGCAATAGACCCTATCAATCTCTTTCGCTTCAAGTATCGCAAGCGCCGCTATCGCGGCAGATCGAATTTGCGCTTTGTATCTTGCAAAAGAGTCCCTACCGTTTTGCTCTCTCGGAGGTTTGTCGTGTAGTTTCAAGGGGATTTTCCTATAGCAGCCAAAAATAATTTTGTTTGAGTTGGTTACCTCTTCTCCATTATACACATCAATTGGCTCGCCGATGTCAAGGGAACTGATTTCGATCCGTAGGTAATTCGGTATCTAACTGTCAATGCCTCGGTGTGCGACGGTGGCTAGATCAGTCGTAGTGAATCGCTCAGAAAATATTCTAAAGCAAACTAGGCACCCGTCGCCTAACTGGCCGAATGTATCGCAAAAGCATCTGCTCGCTACGATGCCCACTAACAGCCATCAATTGATAGGTCGGCAACCCAGCCACCGCCCCCGCCGTCAAAAACCCGCTACGCAAGCTATGCCCAGAATACGCCGCCGGATTCCGGCCAGTCTGCGCGATCAGCGTTTTTATGATCAACGAAACCGCATGGGTGCTGAGTGCATTGTCTGCCACCTGATCATGTCTGTTGACGGCGCGAAACAGAAAGCCCGATTGAATTCCCGTCAATTCCTGCCAATGTTTGACAGCCTTCACCGGGCAACGCTCGCCATGCGCGTAAGGGATGAATTTGGTGAAACCGCGCCCATCCTGATCAACCTTACTGCGCCGGATCAATATCGTGATGCCGCCATCGAAATCTCGAATGTCTTCCGCTTTCAAGGCGACAATTTCGCTTCGGCGCATTGCGCCTGCCCAGCCCAAGAGCAATAGCGCTTGATCTCTAGCAGCTTTAAGCGGTTTCTGCTTTAACGCCACGGCCACGGTTTCCAGCAATTCGGCCACTTCCAGCGCTTTAACTTGTTTTTGCCGCACCCCAAGCGTGCGCCGTACACCTTGCATCAAACTGCGGATATGCGGGTCGAGTACTGGCGACGGAAAACCAAGCTCGATGTGATGTCGATGCAGCGACACCAGCCGCCGTGCCAGCGTGGCAGGTGCAAGCGTTGCCGCTGCTTCAACCAGATATTGACTAAACTGTTCGACCGTGGCCGGAATCGTACCGCCGCTTTCGAGGAAGTACCGAATGTCCTTGGCGTACTCGCGGGTTGTGGATTGGGCTTTGGCCGCTGCAATGTA
Source organism: Burkholderiaceae bacterium (assembly GCA_046597185.1). Classification (GTDB taxonomy): domain Bacteria; phylum Pseudomonadota; class Gammaproteobacteria; order Burkholderiales; family Burkholderiaceae_D; genus CAMBDR01. Next base: position 2,272 of record JBKJLF010000685.1, read on the forward strand.
GTCTTCGGCTGTCAATGGTGGCGCAACTGGCGAAGGCGCAAGCTGCGCTTCCTTGCTGTCCGGGACAGGTTGACGCCTGCTTTTTAGTGCGGCTTTGTTGAATTTTGGCATTTTTTGGCTTTCGCAAATAAGTAATTTTCGTAAGTTAGCCGCCACAAAGCAAAACCGCAGCACGTCGCGCAACCATGCGCCGAAATGGCGGTTTTGTATGCGTGAACGGTTACGGCGGCTTTGTGGTGGCTGTAAAACGGCGGGGAATGATGCAATGCCATTCGTTTGAATGAATGGCGCTGATGAGCGGCTTTTATGCGCGAATGTGAGCAGGCAAACCGCTATGCTGCGTTACCGATTCTTTTTTGGCGGCAAATAGTCATGGGTGTATCTGCGGCAAGTGGTCGCCAGATAGTCCGCAACTGCGGCTAGGTCGGCTAGCTCATTAAGCAACCACCCTACCGCTTCCACCACATCGCCGGGAACATCGCGTGTTTCGATTTCTGGCGACGCCAAGGCGAGTAAGTGTCCAACCGCCGCGATGCCCCTATGCATGGTGCGCATGGTATGGCCTGCATCGACCGCAATATTCACCATCAAATCCGGTTCCGATGCTGCAAAGTCTATGCCGCCATCGGACAACGCCACAAGCGCAGGCAAACGCAACATCAAATTATGCATGGGCCGGCTTCCGTCTTTCAGCGATAGCGACGGCAGGTTTTCCGTTTTCATGTTCATGTTCATGGCAGCCTCATAAAAAATCTGTTGGCAGCAGGATTATTGTGAAGCTTCGCCCTGCTTCGGTCATGATCCATATCGTGCCACCATCGGGCAGAAGAAATGCTGAGAAGATTCGTCCGCCGTTCGATACCGCGTCCGCATTGGCTTGCGCATCTTCCGGCGAAACGGCTTCGCCCCAATTTCCACATCCATGCTTTGCCAGCAAAACGGCATAGGGCATGGCATTGCTGGTCAGCAGGGCGATTGCGCCTGCCGGCACTACAACATCCCCCAAACTGAATAAGGCTGCTTGGTGATCGGCAAGGTTAGATGAGTCTGGTACGGTAGCTGGTTCTGAAGTGTTTTTATTGCACATGAAAGTTTTCCTTGAAATAGTTAAAGCCCGAAGCGAGAAACGCGCAAAAACAACCACAACGCATCGAGCGAATGGCAAGCACGCAAAAATCTGGTCGAACGGCTGTGCCAAGCAGCAACCTGACTGCCAGCGCATTTTCACGGCGTATGTCCGCATTCAAGAGCAATCGCAACTCTGCCTCAGACAACATCAACCTGCGCTTAACCGGTGGACGCTTCCCCAATACAGCAGTAAGCTCGTTGCCTGCACTTGGGTTTGCCGCCACCAGCTTCTTCCCCGCCGCATGGCGGAAAAGCATCTTCACCGTACACAGCAACATATTGGATTCGCTCCATGTAGCACCCACATCTTCAAGCATCGCCACGATATCCGCTGATGTCACCTTTGAGACCGCCAATGACCCAATCTTGGCCTCAATTCGCAATAGATTCCGGCCATAACTGCGCTGGGTGCTGGTCGCCAGTTCTAGCAAAATTTTCTCCCGATAGTCCTTGATCAACTGGCTAACCGTCCAATCACGTAGCACCGCAGCCTTCACCGTGCGCTTGACAGCAGCGGGATCGGCACCACGGTCGATTTCTGCGCGCTGCTCCCTCGCACGCTTTCTAGCTTCCGACAAACCGATATCAGGATAATTGCCAATCGTCAACTCCCTCCCTCGTCCAGCGTGGCGATAGCGAAGAATCCATGAAGCCGTGCCAGAGCGGGACAGCGTGAAAGTGAGGCCGCCACCGTCAGAACGCGCCAGCGGCAAGGGGAGCGCTATCATCTCGCCTGTTTCTGGGTTTTTAATGGTTGGCTCGTTGCCATTTTCGACCGCTCGCACCCAATGCTGTAAATGGTGCGGCTCAAGCTGTTCTTTTGTCCGAAGTCGCATGTCTGATCCCATGTATGATTTGTAGCTACACAGCTAGCTACACACTATAATGGCAACAGTACGGTAGGTCAATATACCGCAATAGACAAAATAACTCTGAAATTCAATGTCAGACTTCCTGATCCCTTGGCGACGTAGCCATCATTTTTAGGAAATAGTGTTGGCACTTTGAATTTGAGGCACCTTAGGTGTAAAGTTGAATTCTAATTTACGCAAAGGGTGCGGC
>JBKJLF010000517.1:0-4404 GCA_046597185.1 Burkholderiaceae bacterium
CCATTTCAAACCGATCATTTAAGCGCGGCGTAAGGTAACCAATCCATTGCGGATCACGAATAAACAAGTCGATATCGTCGCTGATACCATGCTCCAGCGTCAACATCAGGCGCGTGCCGCCACCCATTTGTGGCGCAAATGTGCTGCCAGCATGCTGCGAGGCATCGGCGATCATCATCAATGCCAATTTCGCCAACTTACGCCACGAATCATTTTGTTTGTGGGCCAGAATATCTTCTGCGCTGACCGTGTTCATAGCAAAAACTCAATCGATTTTCCCCAAGCTGGCACGCGCGGCATGGCGTTTTGCAGGTTTTCTTGATAAACCATATTCGCATGCGCCACATCCGTGCCCGTCTCATACGCGCACAAAACAATTAACCGTGGCTCAAGTTCAACAAACAAATAACGCAGCAACGCTGCTGCAGTAGGGGAATCAGCAAGCGGGGCGACCGTCAGACAATTCCCCACAGGCGCATTCAAATGGGTAACGGCCAAGCTCAAGCTGCTGGATTGCTTCATCGTTTGCATGGTAGCCTTGTTATATTGTTAGGCCCGCAATTCTGTTGACAATATCGCCACATCAGGCAAGTCTCCCACCGCACTCACAGCCGCTGTGAGCGTATCCTTCTCCGTCTTGCTGAGCGCTTTTAAATCTCCATTCTTAAAATACACCAAGGCCTTCAGACTCTCGCTGGGCTGAAAATTAGGGCCAAACATCACTCGCGCAGCCGCCAAACCGACACTTAACGAACGGGCACTAAACCAACAATGACATTGAGCACCATAGGCTTTTTTGTGCGGCAACGATGCCGCTTCCGGCGTCAACTTCGACCATCGCCGACAGTGGATTGAAGCCAAAAAGGGTTGCCGTTTTGCTTGCAGGACTATCTGGAACTGGTCGATAGCACCGGCAGAATCATCCGCGACGACAAGCCCGGCGCGATTGCCGACCATCAACTACCGATTCCGGAACGGCTGCAAATCTCCCCCCAAACACTGGATTTGTCTCACATCCAATTTTCAAAGCAAGTTGAAAACACTGGTGGGCGGCTATAACAAACTGAAAACCGTCTGCGCTGGAATGGGCATGCAACGCGCACCGGGTGGGCGCGCTTGCAAGATGGTGTTCAATGCCAAGCAAATGCCGATTTGAGCTATTGCCGCACATGGCAGCAGTCATCGCAATTTTCGGGAAAATAGGTGCCCCCCAGAAAAACGTAACTCAATGCTTTACATAACGTAAGCTCATGCTATACTCTAAAAATGATAAAAACATTCCGGTACAAAGGCTTGCAGCGTTTTTTTGAGACAGGTTCCAAGGCAGGCGTTCAAGCGCAACATGCGGCGCGTTTACGGCTTCAATTGGCGAAACTGGACACCGCCGCCAGCCCGGATGACATGGATTTGCCGAACTGGCGGCTGCATCCATTGAAAGGCGATTTGAAAGACCACTGGGCAGTGTGGGTCGATAAAAATTGGCGGTTGACATTTGTTTTTGACGGCACTGATGTGGTGCTGGTGGATTATCAGGATTATCACTAAAGCGAAGGCGAATCAACAATGAGCAAAATGCACAATCCCCCCCATCCAGGCGAAGTCTTGAGGGATGGCGTATTTACCGGCACCGATATTTCCATCGTTGATTTTGCCGCGCGGATAGGCGTCTCGCGGGTGGCGTTGTCGCGGATATTGAATTGCCGGACCGCCATCAGCCCTGACATGGCATTGCGATTGGCCGCTGCCCTTGGCGGCGGTGCCGAGACATGGCTGCATATGCAAGCCAATTATGATCTATGGAAAGCCCAGCAAAAACCACGGCCTCCGATCGAAAGGTTGCAACTACAAGGGATCTAATCAGGCGCTAAACGGACAGGCGCTAAACGGACAGGCGCTAAACGAACAGGCGCTAAGGCGGGTAGCGGAATGTGTCAATCGTTTTGAGACAAATAACACAAAAGTTTAGTGTCTATTTCTGTGTTTATTGGTCAGTCAGCGTGGAATAGTGTTGTGAATCCAAATAGCAGGTGATCACTCGTTTTACCCCCATTGACAGCATCCATAACTTGTAGCGCTGTATTGAGCGTTATCCGCTGCGGACTTAAATATGCGCTGAATAAAATTCCAGTTTTGCCTTACCCCACTGCGCAATTGACTCAATCTCAGGTTTAGCCGGTGCCTTGATTGCAGCCCAAGCCGATTTGGCGGCAGTAGATTGACTAATCGCATCAAGCGCACGTTGAATTTCACCAATCTTGGTTTTTAGCAGTTGCCCAAGTTTATCGGGTTCAACCACATGCGGCAAACGGGTTTCAATCGCCCACCAGTCGAACAAGTCACGCGGTGTTAAAGCCCAGCCGCGATAGAATAATTTTTTTGCCAGCACTTCAGCCTCAGGTTCCAGTAGTAAAGGCGTATCTGCCGATGTTTCGCCAGGTAGCACGAGCAGCGACATGCCGACGATAAAATCAATCTCCCCTTCAGCATACTTGAGCTTTAACGCGCTGGAATTTTCATAGTAATCCTTGAGGCCCATTTCAAACCGATCATTTAAGCGCGGCGTAAGGTAACCAATCCATTGCGGATCACGAATAAACAAGTCGATATCGTCGCTGATACGATGCTCCAGCGTCAACATCAGGCGCGTGCCGCCACCCAATTGCGGCGCAAACGTGTTGCCAGCATGCTGCGAGGCATCCGCGATCATCATCAATGCCAATTTTTCCAACTTGCGCCACGGGCCATTTTGCTTGTGGGCAAGAATATCTTCTGTGCTGACCGTGTTCATAGCAAAAACTCAATCGATTTTTCCCAAGCAGGCACACGCGGCATGGCGTTTTGCAGGTTTTCTTGATAAATCATATTCGCATGCGCCACATCCGTGCCCGCCTCATACGCGCACAAAACGATTAAACGCGGCTCAAGTTCAACAAACAAATAACGCAGCAAAGCCGCTGCAGTAGGCGAATCAGCAAGCGGAGCGACCGACCCTGCGCGCAAGGCATCCGCCAATTGCGCCTCCGTAAGGCAATTCCCCACGGGCGCATTCAGGTGGGTAATGGCCAAGCCTAAACTGCTGGAGTGATGACTCGTGTGCATGATGACCTTGCTGTTTCTGTTCAACGCTGGAAAGTGCTTGCTATTTTACCCGATAAACCCGCAGCTTATGCCAAGGGCAATATTGCCAAATGCGGTGTGGACGCGCCGCTCATTCAAACCGCCTCACAGGCAAGGGCGGCACTTGCTCCAGCGCCGCCAAGCCCAAACGGTAATGCCAATAAGTCCAGGATCGCTCATTAAATTGCCCGGCCTCGGCATGTGCAATCACCTCACGCAGCACATCATCCCCCACTTGGTTTGCCAGCAATTGCACATCGCCATAATCGCCAATATTCATCACCTGTGCCATCACCCGCTCCGGCATGGCCAATGCTTTTTGTGGAGACTTCCACCAAATGTATTTATTTGCCAGTTGCATTAAGATCGATTCGGCGTGCTCGTCCATAGCCAGATCCCTTACATTGCCGGGCAGATTCAATGTGCCTGCCACGTCCAAGGGTTGATGACGGTCAACCCTGCCGCATCAAAAGGCGAGGTGTCGCGCGTGGCTACCGCAAAACCATGGGTCGCCGCAATGGCAGCAATATAGCCGTCTGCCGGTGCAATGGCCAGCCCGGCGGCACGGGCGCGGGCGCGCAATGTTGCATAGGATTGGGACGCAGCCTCATCAAAGGCCAGGATGCGGCCCGCGAACAAGGGTAAGACGCGCTGCTCAAGACCGAAATGCAGCGTATCCCGGCGTTTGCCCTCTGGCAGCGCAGCAATGCCAAAGCGCAATTCGGCCAGGCTGATGGTCGAGAGCCAGAGCGTTTCGATGATCTGCGCGTCAATCCAGGCCAGTACGTTGGGGTCGCCTGCCGCTTTCAATGGCTCGGAAACGATGTTGGTATCCAGCAGTATCATTCAAAACTCATCGGTTCGGTTGGCGTTTTGTCGCGTTCGATCTCAAGCGCAATGCCGCCCACTTCGCGCCCAATGTCGGCCAGCAGCGTGCCGAGCTTAACCCGTCCCTCGGGACGAACCGCAGATTCAAGAATCGCCCGGATTTCAGCCTCCGTACTGCGGCCATGCGTCGCGGCACGCACCCGCAAGGCTCGGTGCGTTTCATCAGGTAAGTTGCGAACAGTGACGGATGCCATTGCATTCACTCCTTCAATTTAATATCAATGATTGCATTGTAATGTGATTGATAGCATTTGCAAGCCAATTTTAGAAAAGGCAGCGTTTCACCCTACATCAAAATCACGTCATATTATTTTGATGTTGATATATTGCCGTCTATTTTCATCTACGGCGTGCTGTAAGACATTCAGACTTCCTGATCCCGCAGGAAATAGACTTGGC
>JBKJLF010000544.1:0-15562 GCA_046597185.1 Burkholderiaceae bacterium
CGAGAAACTGGCCAGTTTGGGCAGTATGGTGGCGGGCATTACCCACGAATTGGCCTCGCCCATGAGCAATATTCGCCTGGCGGGGGCAGGTTTGGCGGCGCAGTTGGAACAACTCAACGGCGATATTGGTGACGGCAAACTGACGCGCTCCGGTCTGGATCGCTTTTTACTCAGTTGCGATGATACCCTGGCCTTGATTGAGCGTGCTTCGGCACGCGCCGAAGCCTTGTTGTTGAGTTTTAAACAGGTGTCGGTGGATCAAACCAGCGAGCGTCGTTGCCGCTTTGATTTGCGTGAAATCGTTGAGCATACCGTGCATACGCTGGGGCCTACTTTAAAGGTCACGCCCTATCGGGTTGTGATTGATATCCCGAGTGGTATTGTGCTCGATAGTCATCCTGGCGCACTGGAACAAATTGTGACGAATCTGGTGACGAATTCATTGGCCCATGCTTTTGGGCAGCGCAATCATGGGCACATGTTAATCTGCGCTCAGGTGCAGGATGATATTGTGGACATCGTGTATAGCGATGATGGCACAGGCATCCCGGAGCCGATGCGGCGGCGCATCTTTGAGCCATTTTTTACGACCAAAGCTGGCCAAGGTGGATCTGGATTGGGTTTGTATACAATTTACAACCTGGTGACCGGATTGCTTGGCGGGAGTATCGGTGTGACCAGTCAGGCAGATGGCGGCGCGTGCTTTACCATGCGCTTGCCCAATCAAATTCAATCAACCGCTTGATTTATTGCCTGAATGGTGTAGCATTAGCGCCATTATTCACCACTCATTGGTCGCCATGCAAACAGCACGCCCCTGGTTGAATGCCTATCCGGCAGGTATTCCCCACGAAATTGATATCAGTCCTTATCCTTCCTTAAATCAATTAACCCACGCCGCCTGTCAAAAATACGCCGCTGAAAAAGCCTTCAGTAATTTTGGCCACAGCATGACTTATGCGCAAGTCGAGCGCGAAGCCGATGCTTTTGCCGCTTATTTGTGCAGCCTGCCGGGTTTGGAGCCGGGGCAAAGGGTGGCGATTATGTTGCCCAATATCATGCAGTATCCGGTGGTATTGTTTGGCATTTTGCGTGCTGGCCTGGTGGTGGTGAATGTGAATCCACTGTACACCGAGCGGGAATTGGCGCATCAAATGCAAGACAGTGGTGCGCGCGCCATTGTGGTATTGGAAAATTTCGCCGATAAAGTGGCTGCAATCTTGCCCAAAACGGCGCTTAAATATGTGTGGGTGACTCAAATTGCTGATATGTTGCCCGCTCCCAAGCGTTGGTTAATGAATTGGGCGATACGTTATGTCAAAAAAATGATCCCGCCCTGGCATATTCCGCAGGCGCAAAGCTTGATGTCGGTGTTGCGCCAGGGGCGCAGTCTTCCTGCCTGTCAGCGTCAAGTGGGGCAGCAAGATTTGGCGTTTTTGCAATACACCAGCGGTACGACCGGTGTTTCCAAGGGTGCGATGCTGACGCATGGCAATGTATTGGCCAGTGTGTTGCAATGTCGATCATGGATTGCGCATATCCTGCATGAGCGCAAAGAAGTGGTGCTCACGCCCTTGCCCATGTATCACGCCTTCTCATTGGTGTGTAACTGCCTGACCTTTATGACTTTGGGCGGGCTGAACGTGCTCATTACCAATCCCAAAGATTTGCCTGCGTTTGTCAAGTTGATGCGCGCCGTGCCTTGGACGGTGATGACCGGGGTCAATACCCTGTACAACGCCTTGGCACAAAGGCCTGATTTTGGTATTGATTGCGCGCGCTATGCCAAGGTGTCGGTGGGCGGTGGCGCGGCCATGTTGCGCCCGGTGACCGAACGCTGGATGGCGTTGACCAAAGCGCCCTTGATTGAAGGCTATGGTTTAAGTGAATGCACGGCAGCGGTATGCATCAACCCGATGGAAACTGCCAGGGTTGGCAAAATTGGTTTGCCCGTAGCTTCTACCGAAGTGAAGGTGGTGCGTGACAATGGTGAGCAGTGCGAACCGGATGAAGTGGGTGAGATTGTGGTGCGCGGCCCGCAGGTGATGCGTGGTTATTGGCAGCGTGAGCAAGAGAGCGCTGAAGTGTTGAGTGCCGATGGCTGGCTTAAAACCGGGGATATCGGCAGCATGGATAAAGATGGTTGGGCCATGATCTCGGATCGCAAAAAAGATATGATTATTGTTTCTGGCTTTAATGTTTATCCGGCCGAAATTGAAACCGTGGTGGCAGCTTTGCCAGGTGTGGCCGATGTGGCGGCGGTGGGGGTGGTTGATGAGCGCAGTGGTGAGGCGGTGAAATTGTTTGTGGTGCGGCATGATCCCAATTTGACCAGTGCGGCGATTATGGCGCATTGCGAAGCTAATCTGGCGCGCTATAAATTACCGCGCCAGATTGAGTTTCGTTCGGAATTGCCCAAAACCGCGATTGGTAAGATTTTGCGCCGTTGTCTGCGGGAAGAGGCGCAGACTTGATTTTCATGAAATCCCGCAGTCTTTCCGCATTTGCCTGTAAATTATGGCAAAATAGACAAATTACTTCAAAATATAACATATTCCCGTAAAGAAAATAGGAATTGTGAGCGTGCACTGCAACATCGCAATGTTGAGAGTGCACGTGTAGGCTATGTTGGAAAATGAGGTGAAAAATATTGCGGCGCATCATGAAAAGTATAAAAAATAACAGATTTTAAGTGCAATACCCCCTTGACAAGATGCGCGCAGTCCGCGATACTGGTTTCACTTCGACACAATCAAAAAGATGTCAAGAGAATTCGCGGTTCTACATTGCTTTTTTCTCGGCAATTCGCTATCGCGCAACAGTCAAGCCGTGCCGATCACTTACCTACTAATGCATCTTAAAAAAGGACCTATGAAAAGTTCAAAATTTCTATTCGCCCTGACAGCCTTTGCCATCGCTGCTTCCAGTCATGCGGGCACTGGCCCTACGCCTACCCCTGGTCCAGGACCCGGCCCGGTTTTGTTGTCTGAAGGGTTTGATAATATCAGCACCTTAAATTCGAGTGGTTGGGAATTTGTTAACGTCAGTACACCCGTCGGCAATAGCTGGTTCCAAGGCAATTCTGGTGTTTTTGCCGCCCATTCCGGCGCTGATAATTCGTATATTGGCGCGAACTACTTAAGCAGCAAATTGGGTTCCGGCACAGTGGACAATTGGCTGCTCAGCCCGGTGTTGACGCTCTCTACCCAATCCAAGCTCTCATTTTTTGCACGCACCGAAACAGCGGGCTTTACTGATAAATTGGAAGTGCGTTTCGTCTCGGGTAACAGCAATGATGTGGCTCAGTACACCACCTTGGTGACCACGGTGGGAGCCAATGGCGATTTCCCCGATGCAGGCTTCACCAATTTTGTGGCGAACCTGCCAGTTACTGGCGCTGGCCGTTTTGCTTTCCGTTATACCTCTGATGCCACAACCGCTAACTATATCGGTATCGATACCGTCAGCGTGACCGCCGTACCAGAACCTTCTACTTACGCCATGATGGGCTTGGGCTTGGCAGCGTTGGCTTTGGTACGTCGTAAAGCAAAAAAAGCGTAATTCAAACAAGGTAGCACCTGTCGCTTTGCGGCCCGAATGGCCGCATCGCTTGGGACGGTGTCGGTGTGTTGATAAAAATAATTGAAAGAGAGTAATATGTGCATAGGAAAAAATGAAAATCCTGGTTTGGCAGCGATTGCCATTCTGGGCGCTTTAATGTTGTCGGCAAGTGCGTTTGCAGTGGAAACTGTGGTGTTGGTTGATCCTCCTGCCACCGCCATCCCTGCAGGCTTAAAAGTGGTGCGTGACAGTGTGACGGGTCAATTGCGTGCGCCCACCAGTGCCGAAGCGCAAGCGATGGCCAACCAGGATATGGCAGCCATGAAAGCCAGCGCCAAAACTGCGGTAGGCATGGTAACCGGAACTATTGCTCCGGAGCAAACAGTCACATCGAACGGTGCGGTGATGCTGGAATTGACGGAAGACACGATGGTGTATTCAGTGGTGCAACGTGCTGCGGATGGTTCGATGTCGATGCAATGCGTGACCGGCTCTGATGCTGCAAAAAAACTGATCAATAGCAAATCCCCAGCCACCAAGCAGGAGCACAAGCATGACAAATAATATTCGTTTTGGTTCGAAAACTTTGGTGGCTTCGATTGCCTTGATGGGGGCAGTTGGTTTTGCTCAGGCCGCGACCATTCAAATTTTGAATGGCAATGCGCCTGGCGTTGGCTTTAATGATACAACGCCTGCGGCACCTGTGGGTGGCAATACTGGTACGACCTTAGGTGAACAGCGCTTGATCGCTTTTACCTACGCTGCCAATATTTGGGGTGCGACATTGAACAGCAATGTGCCGATTTTGATCAATGCCACCTTTGAGCCTTTAACTTGTACCGCCAGCAGCGGCACACTGGGTAGTGCTGGTGCGACCCAGATCTTCCGTGATTTTGAAGGTGCCATCAAACCGGGTACATGGTATGGTCCGGCGTTGGCCAATAAATTATCGGGTATTGATCAAGGTGAAGGTTATCCACAAATCCGTGCCCGCTTTAATTCCAACCTGGGTTTGAATGCCAACTGCTTGCCAGGCTCGCCTTTTTATCTGGGTATTGACGGCAATCACGGTAATTTGATCGACTTCCCAACCGTGTTGTTGCATGAAATGGGTCATGGCGTCGGTTTCCAAACCTTCACCAGTGGTCAAACTGGCGCGCAATTGGCAGGTTTCCCTTCGGTATGGGATCACTATCTGTTGGACAATCGTACCAACAAGTTGTGGGTCAATATGACGGATGCCGAGCGTGCTTCGTCGGGTATCAGTGGTAATGGTTTGTCGTGGACTGGCGCACATGTGACATCAGCCCTACCGGGTGTTTTGTCAAGTGCACCGAATATGGCGGTCAGTGGCCCGGCAGCAAGCAGCATTGCGGGTGATTTCGTGGTCGGTGAAGCATCGTTTGGTCCTGCTTTATCGTTGGCAACACCTGTCGCTGGTCAAATTATGCCAGTGATTGATCAATCCAATGGTACAGGTTTGGCATGTAATCCATTGACGGGTGCCAATGCGCTGGCCGTGCGTGGCAATATTGCTGTGGTTGATCGCGGTGTTTGCGCGTTCTCCATCAAAGTGAAAAATGCCCAGAATGCCGGTGCCAAGGGCGTGATCGTGGTGGATAACGTGGCTGCTGCGATCAGTGGTTTGGGTGGTTCCGATCCAACGATTACGATTCCTTCGGTACGTATTACCCTGGCTGATGGCACACGTCTGAAGGCAGCGTTGCAAACCCGTTCGCGTACTGCTTCTGGCGTGATTGGCTCGATGGGCCGCAGTGCCAGCCGTTTTGCCGGAACCGATACCCAAGGCCGTGCATTGATGTACACCCCAACGACTTATTCCCCTGGTTCGTCGGTGTCGCATTACTCGACTGATGCCGCACGGAATCAGTTGATGGAACCCGCAATTAGTGGCGATTTGACGCATTCGCCAACCTTGCCACTCGATTTGACTTATGAATTGCTGAAAGATATTGGCTGGTAATCTCAGTTTGATGGATTGCCGGGTTTCGGCCCGGCATATAATAAAAAACAGGTAATGTAATATTTAAGAGGCTACCCGCGAAAGTTGGTAGCCTTGTTGTTTTTTTAAGGGCCGCGCGGCGGTTTGGCCTTGAATGCGTTACGATAGCGCATCTGTTAACGAATATTAGGTTAAGCCATGACGCAATGGATACACACTGAGCAACGCCAACACCTTGGCGTGATTTTACTGGATCGTCCAAAAGCACTCAATTCTTTGTCTTTGGATATGGTGCGTGCCTTAAGTGCCATTTTGCAAGCATGGCGAGACGATGCCGCCATTGCCGCCGTATTGATTAAAAGCAACCATGAGCGCGGGTTTTGTGCGGGCGGTGATATTCGATTCTTTTATGAAGCCGGGCGTGCCACGCCACAAACCGGCAGTGCACTGATCGAAGACTTTTTTAGTGAAGAATATGCGCTCAATCATTTGATTCATTGTTACCCAAAGCCGTATATTGCCTTCATGGATGGCGTGGTAATGGGCGGCGGGATGGGTATTGTCCAGGCTGGCGCGGCTGCACGTTGCCGGATTGTGACCGAGCGCACCAGGATGGCAATGCCGGAAGTAAATATTGGCTTGTTTCCCGATGTCGGCGGCAGTTACTTTCTGAGTCGTACCCCCGGCCAGTTTGGTACTTATATGGCTTTGACTGGTGAAACCATTAGCGTGGCCGATACCTTGCTGGCGGGTTTGGCCGATTATTATTTACCCAGCGTGCAATTGCCTGCCCTGCAAGCGTTTCTTGAAAACGCGTCCTTGGCGGATTGGGCGCAAGGGCCAGGTTTGGCGGGACAATTTTGCGCGTCGTGGCAAGCGGGTCTGGATCAGGCGGCCGCTCTATTTCATACCCAAGCTGGTTCGATTGAGCAACATTTTGGTTTTGATCAAATGGCACAGATTGTCGCATCTTTGCAAACCGATAATAGTGCCTTTGCCCTACAAACCTTGGCTGCCATGCGTCGACGTTCGCCCTTGATGCAAGCGGTGACGCTCACGCAATTGCGTGCGGGTGCAAGCATGGGTGTGGCCGATTGCCTGCGCATGGAGCGTACCATGGTGCGGCGCAATTTCGAGCACGGAGAAGTGTTGGAAGGCGTGCGCGCCCTGGTCATCGATAAGGATAATGCACCCAATTGGTCGGCGGCAACATGGGAACAAGTCAGCCCCGACATGGTGCAATCCTTCTTTACCCCAGCTTGGCCAGCTTATGCGCATCCATTACGGGATTTGGCATAAGCGGCAAGTCTTGCTATGATGGTGGGGTTTTGCCAAAACTAAACGTATTTTGACTGCCAGGGCCAAAAAATGAGTATTCCAGTTCGTATTGAAAGTAGTAACTTTGCCGCCGCGCCGCTGCGTGCCAGTTGTGGCGTGTGTAGTATGCGGCAACTGTGTTTGCCCATGGGACTTGATGACGGCGATATGCAACGTCTGGATCAATTGATTGAGCGTCGTCGCAAAGTGCCGCGTGGGACACTTTTGTATCGAATGAATGACCCCTTTGTTAATTTATATGCGGTACGCCTTGGGCATTTTAAAACCTATCAGGTCAATGCCGGGGGTGAGCAACAAGTCACCGGTTTTCAGATGGCGGGCGAATTATTGGGAATGGATGCGATCAGTAACGATTTTCATCAATGTGATGCAGTGGCATTGGAAGATAGTGAAGTCTGCGAGATTCCTTTTTTGCGACTTGAAGAATTGTTTTGTAAAATGCCATCTTTGTTGCGTCATTTTCATCGAATCATGAGCCAGGAAATCACGCGGGAACAAAGCGCCATGTTGTTGCTGGGGAATATGCGCGCGGATTGCCGCTTGGCCGCGTTTCTGGTCAACTTATCGACCCGTTATTCCACGCGAGGATATTCCACCACTTGTTTTCAATTGCGCATGTCGCGCGAAGAAATTGGCAATTATTTGGGCCTGACCATTGAAAGCATTAGCCGATTGTTCTCAAAATTTAAAAAGCAAGGTTGGATACGGGTGGATAATCGTGAAATTGAACTCATTGACCTGGTTCGCTTGCGATTGCTGGCGACCGGGGGTGACAATGGGTCATGTGCTTCATAGTGGCAATGGGCTGTGGTAACGATCAAAGATGGCGCAAATCTGACAGATAAACAGTATGATTGTTGCTGTTTTGCGTGGTGTAGCCTTGTAAATCGCGGTGCAAACGCCCTTGTCGCTTGGCGCGAACAAAGGCATCTTGTGCTTTGGTAAAGAAATACGCGCCCAAATAATAATAATCGGCTGCATGCAAGCGTTTGATGCACCAACGCAACTGTTAGAATACGATGCGCCGCGTTTGGCCGCTTGCAAATAATCGTTTTGCCTCGCATGGGGCAAAAATTGTTTCGGGCCGGGGGTAAAGCAGGTAGTTGCCACAAAGAGAATCAAGTTGCGCCAAGGATTGCGCATCGAGTTCAGGCGGCGTCAAGCTTGGGTTGGCTATCTGGCTTGAAACGGTCATGAATAAAACTCCAAATTGGCAGAAAAAGAAATTGATCAATACTGCGACAGTATAAACAGCCGTCACGTTAATAACTTGACATATATCAAGTGTTGGCTGTGTGGTAGAAATTGTGCTGCTTTGGCTCAGATTGTGCGCATTCGTCGCTTGCTGCAGGTAATATCTGCATTGCCTTGTATTTGGTGCCCACTTGATGCTCACTTGGCAGTATAGTGTCGTCAAGGAGGCATGGCATGCGGGGAATACAGTTCCGGTTAAAGGTCTTATTTGTCGTAATCATTACCGTGGTATTGGCGATTTCTGGGACCTATTCGCAATATAAACTTCGTAATGATCTGGAAGAGCGCAATAGACTATTGCGTCAAGGCATCATCTCGCGCTTGGGAATCAGCTTGCCTTCGGCGTTGTGGGATTTGGACAAGGCCAAAGTTGGCAGCATTCTGGAAGCCGAAATGCGGCCATCCGAAGTGTTGGGGATACGCGTCTATGATGCCAATATCGGTTTGTTCACCGGAAAAATCCGCTTGCCGAGTGGTGAAATAGCAACAGCCTCGTCCAGTTCAACGCTTGATGGGTTCCCGGTGGAAGCAACATTGATGTTTCGCAGCACGCTCAATGAAAATGTGAATGTCAAACCTGCCCCGGTAGGGCGGGTGGTGATTAATTTTAGTCGAGCGCAAATCGATGAGATCCTGCGCTCGGAGTTGACGCGTAAATTAATTGAAATTTTGGTACTTGATTTGTCTTTGGTCGGCATTTTATCGCTGAGCTTGCGCATGGTGTTTGAGCCGCTAAAGCAGTTGCGCACGGCCTTGTTTGATCTGGCCATTCGGGAAACCGATGAAGTGGGGGAATTGCCCGAAAACCGTTTCGATGAATTTGGCGAGGTGATTCTTGGATTTAACCGCATCCAACGCAAGTTAAAGTCAATTATTGAACATACGCGCGCAGCCGAAGCGCAAGCCCATAGTTCGGAGCAGCAAACCATTCAAGCCTACCAGGATTTGCGTCAGGCACAGGATTCTTTATTGCAAGCCGAACGCCTGGCTTCATTGGGTAGCCTGGTTGCTGGGGTGGCGCATGAAATTAATACCCCGGTTGGCATCACCATGACCAGTGCCTCAGTGTTGCGTGAAGCCACCGAGCAGGTATTGGTGATCATGAATATGGGCGCGATCAAGAAATCAGATATCCTGACTTATCTCGAAACGGCGAATGAAAGCAGCCGTTTGATTTTGACCAATGCCAATCGTGCAGCCCAGTTGATTCAAAGCTTCAAACAGGTTTCTGCCGATCAAGCCAGCGAAGCGCGGCGACGCTTTGGCATGAAGGAGTATATCGAAGAAATTATTGTCAGTTTGCAACCTCGTCTGCGCCAATCCCGAGTCACGATTGTGGTGGATAGCCCTGAGAATGTGATGGTGGATGGCTATCCAGGCTCGTTTGCTCAGGTATTGACCAATTTGACAATGAATTGCCTGGCGCATGCGTTTGAACCTGATGAAATTGGTGAGATCAGAATTACGGTTAAGGCCATAGATGATAGTATTGAGTTACAATTTGCAGATAATGGCAAAGGTATTCCAGAAGAGTTTTTGGACAAGGTCTTCGATCCGTTTTTTACCACACAAAGAGCACAAGGTGGTACTGGATTGGGATTGAATATTGTATTTAACTTGGTTGTAAAGCAATTTGGCGGTACGATTGCTGTGAGTAGTCAATTAGGCCAAGGGGCGCAATTTACACTTCGTTTTCCACGGGTAGCACCGATATAGGAGTAGGTATGACAGATGACATGATTTCCGATGATGATGATTGGCTGTTAGAAGACGAATCGCAACCAAGCGATGTCGCTCTGGTGCCGAGTGATCAGCGGGTATGGCGAATTCTGATCGTTGATGATGATGCTGACGTGCATGCTGTTACCAGTCTGGCTTTGCGGAATGTGACATTTAAAGGACGCGAACTGGAATTATTTAGCGCCTATTGTGGTGAAGAGGGTTTCGTGATGTTGCGCGATACGCCCGATATCGCCCTGGTCTTGTTGGATGTGGTGATGGAAACCGACGACGCTGGCTTGCTCTTGGCCAAACGCATCCGGGGCGAATTGAATAATCAAATTGTGCGGGTGGTGTTGCGCACCGGGCAACCGGGGCAGGCACCGGAGCAACGTGTGATTATTGAATACGACATCAATGACTATAAAGCCAAGACCGAGTTGACCACGCAAAAGTTGTTTACCACCGTCATTGCCTCATTGCGTGCCTATGAAACCCTGTTGATGCTGGAGCGTAGCCGGGTTGGCCTGGGTAAAATTTTGGAAGGTGCCACCAATTTATATAAGATTCATTCTCTGCGTGAGTTTGCTTCCGGGGTATTGAATCAGGTCAGCGCCATTTTGGATGTGGGGGCTGACGGCGTATTGTGTGTCTTGCAAGCACATGGTACGGAGGGGGCATTGGCTTCCCAGGTGGTGGCAGCGACCGGGTGTTATACCCATTTGGCCGAGGCACAGGAATTGCCGAAAAGCCATCAATTGGCGGGTGCGATTGAGCGGGCTTTTCTCGAAAAACGTAGTCAATATCAACATCCGATTGATGTGTTGTTTATTCATACCCAGCAGGGGCATGAATTTGCCATTTCCGTGACACCGCCCTGGCCCTTAACCCAAGTGCAACGTGATTTGATGGAAGTTTTTTGCCACCGGATTGCTGCGGCGTTTGATAATCTCTATTTGTTTGGCCAGTTGCATAAGGCGCAAGAAGCGACCGTGGTCGCCTTGGCTGATTTGGCTGAGTTTCGCGATGAAGGCACAGGCGGGCATGTCAGGCGGGTGCAAGCCTTGACCGATGGCATTGCCAAGCATCTGCATTCGCGCGGCGTGTATGCCGATGAAATGTCGCCACAATTGCTGGAAATGGTGGGCGTTGCGAGTATTTTGCACGATGTAGGTAAGGTTTCTACGCCCGATCATGTGTTATTGAAGCCGGGTCTGCATGATCACGAAGAGCGCACCGTCATGCAAGCCCATGCGCGCGTAGGGCAAGCGATACTGGAACGTGCCTCCAGTTTGGTTGACGGGCCAAGCTACCTGACCTTTGGCTCGCAAATTGCGGGTGGGCATCACGAGCATTTTGACGGTAATGGTTATCCACGGCAATTAGTGGGCAATCAAATACCCTTGGCCGCGAGAATTGTTGCGGTCGTCGATGTGTTTGATGCCTTGTTGCATCGTCGGCCGTACAAAGCACCCTGGCCTTTTGATGAAGTGGTGACCTATATCCGGGAGCGGCGCGGCACGCAGTTTGATCCGGAGGTGGTGGACGCTTTAATGGATATTGTCGAGCGTGATCCGATGAGTTGGATCGGTAATGACGATTAAAGTGTTGCGGCAAGGCTAAAATATCGGTCTTGTCGCATCGACTTAACTATTTTCGGCTTGTGCCGTAATATACTCAGTTGACATGCAAAAAATTGCGATTAGCCTGGTCAATATGAATGCGCTTGGCCGCGCTGGTGGCTGCACTAGTCAAGTGAATTCAACTTGGCCTTTACATTACCTGTGGGATTGAGACATGAACCGACTTGACGGACTATCTGCCCTGATTATTGAACCGCATGCAGGAATGCGATCGAGCATACACAATATGCTGAACCAATGCGGTTTGCAAAAAATTGATCACGCCGGTACTTCAGGGGCCGCGATTCGTCATTTGGCAACCAAATCATTCGATATTATCCTGTGTGAATATGACCTTGAAGGCGGGCAAGACGGCCAGCAATTGCTGGAAGATTTGCGCCATCACCAACTCATCACGCTTGCCACCATGTTCTTCATGGTGACCGCTGAAGGTGGTTATGGCAAAGTCGTGAGTGCGGCAGAATTGGCACCGACCGACTATATTTTAAAACCATTCACTGCGGATCTTATTTTGGAGCGTATCGGTCGCGCCCTCGAAAAGCGCAATGTTTTTTTACCGGTTTATCAAATGATGGATATCGGCAACCATCGCGATGCCATTGCCGCCTGTATTGAGGGGGCCAGTAACTTCCCGCGCTATGCCGTTGACTTTTTACGGCTGCGCGCCGAATTGCATATGTTTTTGGGCGAGGCGAAAGAAGCTGAACCAATTTACAACGCCCTGTACGAATCCAAAGCCATTGCATGGGCTCGGCTTGGCTTGGCCAAAACCTTATTCATGCAAGAGCGCTTTGAAGAAGCTGAAAAAATGCTTGAAGCCCTGGTCAATAACAATAAGAAATTTGTTGATGCCTATGATTGGTTGGCGAAAACGCATGAAGCCATGGGCGAGTTGGAAAAGTCGCAGGCGGTGTTATCCAGCGCTGTGTCGGTTTCACCCCATGCGGTACGTCGTTTGCGCAAATTGGGCGAAGTCGCGATGGAAACGGGCGATACCGCAACTGCAGAAAAAGTATTGAAGCAGGTTGTCAGCAAGGTCAAATATTCCGAATTTCGTGATCCCGAAGACCATGTCAAATTGGTTAAAACCCTGGTCAAAAAAGGCGACCCGGAACAGGCTGCGGCGGTGATTCGCGATCTCGATAAATCGATGAGCAACTTGAAAAATACCCCGGCCTGCTGCGCCATTTCCTCTGCCATGGTGCATGAATCCACGGGCAATGAAGCACGTTTGAACGAATCGCTGGCGTCGGCGGTGGCATTGTGCCGCGATTCCACGGGTTTATCCAATGACGTGAAGATGGAATTGGCGCGTAATTGCTTGCAAAACAACCATCAGGACGGTGCCAAAGAAGTCATGCGCGAAGTGATGCGCAATGCGCCCAATAATGCCGCCATGGCCAAAGCGGTGGCTGTGTTTGAACGCGCCGGGGTCGAAGACATCGGTAGAGAATTGGCCAAAGAAGCGCGCAAACAAGTGGTTGATCTGGTGGCCAGTGGTGCTGCCAAAGCGAAAGACGGTGATTATCGTGGCGCGGTTTCCATGATGGCAGAAGCGGTGAATAAACTGCCGGACAATCCGCAAGTGGTGTTTAATGCGGCGGTGGCGGTACTTAAATGCCTTGAAAATATGGGCTGGGATGACCGCTTGGGTGAATACGCCTTGTCGCTCATTGGCACGGTGCGCAAACTCGATCCGGTTAATCCCAAATTGAATGCACTCTCAAGCTTACATCAACAAATTTTGAAAAAATACCGCATCACGCCGGGCCGTGCCAGCGCAAAAGAACAGGCACAAAAACGCGGATAAATCGATGCCGTTTAAATGACATCGTCTTGATTGGATTTGATTGAATTGATTTGATTGATTGGATTGTATGGAACCCACGGTTCGATTTTTGAAGTACAGGATAGCATCATGCCCGCGTTAATGCCTTTCACCTTCCCGGAAAACTATGGCGAAAAGTATAGCGCCCGGGATCAATTTTTGGATAAATTCAAGAGCGATGTGGGCCTGCGCGCTTTGGGCGGGTCGGTTTCGCGCGTGGTGAAGTTGGCTTCATCCGAAGATGAAGACACTTATAATTTGGCCAATTATGTTTTATCTGATGTGGCGCTGACCCAACGCGTGTTGCGCCTGTCCAATTCAGTCGTGTATCGTAGCACTGCTGGCACTGCGGTGACCACGGTGTCGCGCGCGATTTTTATGCTCGGCTTCGATACCGTTAAAACCAGCGCTCTGGCTTTGCTGCTGGTCGATAATTTAAAAAACGACAAACATGCCGAAGTGGTGCGCGGCGAGTTATCCAATGCCCTGTGCGCCAGTTTGTTAGGGCGCGAATTGGCGCGCAAAAGTCATTATCAGGGAGCGGAAGAAGCGGCCATTGCAGCACTGTTTAAAAATCTTGGGCGACTACTTGTGGTGTCGCACGATTACAATTATTTTTGTGACATCATGGCATTGATTGCCGATGGCACCCATACCCAAAGCCAGGCGTCGAGCCAGGTTTTGGGTGTGAGTTTTGATCAATTGGCAGAAACCGTATTGCAAGACTGGAATATACCGGAAGCCATTGTGCAAGCCTTGACTTCGGTCGGCAATGGCGTGTTAAAGGCGGCCAAAACCAAGGCCGAATGGATGCGCCAGGTCGCTGCATTCAGTACCGATGCGGTCAAACTGGTACCCAATTTTGGTGATTGCGGGAATATGACTAGCACGCGGGAATCCTTGCTGGCGCGCTATGGTGTGGCTTTAAATTTGGATGAAGACCGACTTGACGAATTATTGGAGAACGTAGCGCGCGAGATTAATACCTTGGCTGACAATCTGAAATTGGGCGGCAGTATGGCCAAACCAATGTCCGCGCAAGAAGTGGCAGCAGGCGCGGCCAGCGGCCATGCCGCAGCGGCTGCCCAAATCGCTGCGGCAGCGGCGGCACTGGAGCTGGACGAGCCCGGCTTGCCCAGTGTACTGGCAGAAGCCGCCATGGATGCCGAGTTGGAAAAAGCGATGGGCTGCTACCCCAGCGGCAAGCCCTACAAAGCGCGCGAATTATTGCTCGCTGGCGTGCAGGAAGTGATGCAAATGCGCGCATCGGGCCGTTGCCGGATCAATGAACTGATGATGTTAACGCTCGAAACCTTGTTCAGCAGCATGGGTTTTCGCTTTGCCGTCGTGTGTTTGAAGGATGTTAAAACCAATACCTATCGTTCGCGCTTATCCTTGGGCGAGCATCATGTGGCGCGCCAGGCAGGCTTTACCTTCCCGGCACCCTCTGCGCGGGATATTTTTCACTTGTCCATGGAAAATGATGCTGACCTGATGGTCGCCGATGCAACCAGTATAAAAATTCGCGATTTATTGCCGACATGGCACCGTATTTTGCTGCAAGACGCGCGTAGCTTTATAATTTTGCCTTTGGTTGTACAAAAAGCCCAACTCGGCCTGTTTTATGCAGACCGAATCAATCCGGCACCGGAAGGCGTGCCACCCGATGAAACTTCTCTCATTAAAGCGCTCAAGGCGCAAGTGTTGGCAATGCTGAGTCAACGCTAGCCGTCGGCATTCAGAGTGCGCGCATAAAAAACAACAGCGAAATTCGACAAGCTAAAAAAGGCTGGCGTTTTTTTAATTTACATGTAAAATGCCGCCTTCCGTTGCGACAAGAAGCCTGTGTGGCGCGGACGTGCAAAAAAAAGTTTAAAGAAATTCGCAGAAAATAGAATTTAGGCCTTGACAGGCATTGAATACTACTTCATAATCTGCGGTTCCTTGCGGAGAGGTGGCCGAGTGGTTAAAGGCGACAGACTGTAAATCTGTTCTCATAGAGTACGCTGGTTCGAATCCAGCCCTCTCCACCAAGTTTAAGCAGGTTTGATGGTGTTGATGAAGGATTTTCCTCGCGGGTGTAGCTCAATGGTAGAGCTGAAGCCTTCCAAGCTTATGACGAGGGTTCGATTCCCTTCACCCGCTCCAATCGTGCTTGCAGTGAATTTGTAATTGTAAAAAATATGCTGAGAGGCATGGATTAAAATATCGCCCTTGTAGCTCAGTGGTAGAGCACTCCCTTGGTAAGGGAGAGGC
>JBKJLF010000709.1:0-8752 GCA_046597185.1 Burkholderiaceae bacterium
GCCGCACCCTTTGCGTAAATTAGAATTCAACTTTACACCTAAGGTGCCTCAAATTCAAAGTGCCAACACTATTTCCTAAAAATGATGGCTACGTCGCCAAGGGATCAGGAAGTCTGAAGATAGCCGCCGCCCAGCAGCCCGGCAACGCCTCCAGCCAGCAAAAACGGCAGGGCTGCCTCATACGGCATGGATGGCGACACCTCACCCATGCAAAAGAGCAGGGCTGCAACAACAGCGACCATACCCAATAAGGCACCACCGAGAACGAATAAGCCTCTCATTTCCATCTTGGCCGACAATTACTCAGGATTGATTCATCTGCGCCGCCTGCCTCGAATATTTCCGCTGCGCAAGTTGCGCAATTGTGTGGAATAATCATTTAACCTGACCCGAAGGCACCGAATCGTTACCCGTCATCGTGCCGCTCGCCCGATGGGGTGCCGAAAACTGATCAGCCCCTTTACGGCCAGCCGCCACCTTTGAGCGCAGTTCTTCACCTCGCCCCGCCCAAACGTCGAACCGAAATGTGCATTGCCGTTCCTGAAGTTCGAGAATCAGCGTGCGAACAAGGTCGGTGTTCACGCCGTTACCTCGTACCACCTTCGTAACACCGATCTTGGTAGACGTAACCAGCGTAACTGCACACGGTTCCTTGATCAGCTTCACGCCTGTGATGAGCCCCTTAATGATGCAGCGGCTCGCTGTCGTATCGTGGGCTACAACGTGGAGGTATTTCACCTTGGTGTTGTACTCAAGGAGGACTTCGCCGAAACCCTCGCGCGTTTCTGCGTTGCAACTTCCCACGGCGTAGATACTGATTGCTTTCATATTATGATCGGCTAACGATTTGTAAAAAGACGGCAGATGGTACGATTTGTTTCGCTTGCTCAACAAATGGCTTTGAACCAATTGGCCAATCAACCCGGCATACGACCAAGCCCACCCTTGGGCCAACTATTAACGTGCCTGGCCCCTTAACACTCTTAATGCACAATCAACTGTGCAACAACACTACCAACGAGATACGAAATAAGAAACAATGCCATTGCAAGCACCAACCCTGCGCCAACACCAAGCAATTTTCGCCAATCCGCCGTGGCACCGCCAAATTGCCAGCCGCGCAGCTGGCCAAATTGCATCGCCGTGGCGATGTTTGCAAGTGCAGTGGCACCTATCAAAACATAACCAACCAAGTGGCGGCGCGATATGCCCGCACCATCAACTGCCTCCAAAATCAGCCACGGTTCAAGCAAAATCATGCCACAGGTGCTTAAGACCATGGCCAGTGCAAAAAGCAAGACGAATTTTTTCTTCATGATGCGTACAGGATATCGTTTTTTTCGTTTCTATCCGGGCTTGTCGGTGCAATCTCATGCATGATTTTGTTTTCGTGCCGAATGATGAAACTGTGGGGTGAGACCCGATCAAAGGGAAATGGCAGATGTTCGTGATAGAGCGCGTGCGCCAACTCATGACCGATAGCTCGCTCAATCGTCATCAAACTTTTCGCCCCATTTGATGTCTGGTAACGCAAATTCTTTAGCTGTTGCATGTCGATGATTGTGGTGGCTCCGCTACCCAATTTTACGATGGTTAGTGCAGGTGTTTTGATCGGCAATTTACCAATGCGCAACGAATACTCGCCACTTGCTACACTTAACTTTGCGACTAATGCGGAAAATGTCGAGGATTTTCGAATCATGGTTTCAACAACCTGGCGCAACGGTGGATCAATACGGAAATTATTCATTTTGGGATAGGGTGGGTGTTGATAAATTGTTAGGCAGGTGTTTGCACACCCCGATGCGTAAAAAACAATGCCCCTGTGAAATATTAAAAAAGGACATTGATGGCTATTTCTGGCATGATATGGTGATCGCGCCCAATTTCATAACGCCAATGCCATGAATGTTATCGCAGGATAAGCTTTTATGCAATGCCAAAATGCCGTTTCGCATGCATTAATTTCTCATTCGAGCGATGAATTGCTCGCCATCCCATATTGCCCCGGTGGTACAAGATTCAGCAGCCGCTGACTGCGCCGGGTTAGGCATCACTCGCCGGAAGCTGAACAGGGTTTCTTCCGAAGGCACCACGACTTTTTAGCACAACTGTCGTGAGCGCCGAGACAGCGGACTCCTTCATGTATTGACGAATGATTTCTTCATCCGCTATTGGGGTCTCTGATCCTGCAAAATAATACAAGTTACCACACATCGTCAGCGATAAATGCTCAAGCATCCGGTATCGCACCAGTAAGTTCTTGAATTGGCCTTCGTCAACCATCCCATCGAGGCAGTTCAGGAAGAGCAATGCCAGTTCGCTTGAGGATAGTTGGGCTCGCAGAATCCCCGCGTATTTCTGCTTCTGCTCGGAAGACAACATTTCGCTTGGGTAGTGATCAACTGCCTTTAGCGCTTGATACAGATTCCTAAAGTAGTGACCAAGTATGTAATTGTGCTCACTTTGAATGAATTTGTAGCGCATATGCAGATCGGCCATGCTTTTGTGGTTTTTACCAAGTTCCAATAGGATTGCGGCAAAAACGTTTCTGCCCTCGTAGGTTGGATTAACTGGCGAATCCATGGGGGCAAAATTAACCCTTTGTCTAAATATGCGCACGTCATCTCCTTCGGGAAATATCTTCGGATCAAACTTGAGGCTTTCTACAATTTTGTGATGCAGATCCAGTGTATTGAAGAACGTACTCTCAATGGCTTGCGTATTGAGCGCAATTGCGGTCTTCTCATATTCTTCGCGGGCAAGTCTTAGCTCCATTCGCTGAATTACGATGGTAATAATGAGCCCAAAAAATGTAAGGAATGTGAAGATAAGGTTGAGGACGCCACCGAAGAAATCGCCAAATGTGCCGAGTGATGCGGCGACTTTTGGGTGAATCCAAAAATCAATCGCAAAAACTATCAATGCGGTTGCGCCGGCTGTTATAAGCATCCAGAACAATGCCTTCACCAAGTTGGCGTGCTGATCTACCGCTGCCTCCGAATTCTGGGCATCGACAAAGAGCAGCCGAAATTTCCCGTAAAGTTTCTTAAACATTGAAGTCGTTCTCTCGTTCTGGAATTGCGGCTGAACCGTTTGCGGTACGAACTTGGTGATGTCTAACGCAAAGGTGTCGGGCTCGCCACCACCATAAAATTAAAAAAGTGAGAAATCGTCATTGGCAATCCCCAGACGACCTATTAAGACTCACTCGCCGCCATCCTCGCCTGTGCCGGGGTACCCACACTTTTGATTTGCGCAACTCATTTGCCTGTCCCGTGCTATGTTGGACCAGCGGGAAATGCGGATTTCAGTAACGCTGGTGCGTTAGTGAAAAGTGCCATTTCAACCGCATAGTGTTCTACGCTGAGAGCCGCCGCTACCTTTGCAAGCAGGGCATTGTATTCGTCATAGAACGACTCCGACGCGATCTTACGCCAATTACCTTTAGCTGCGCAATCAGCCAGCCCCTTGACACCTTGGTTAATTGTCTTGTTTTGCCCAGTCAACAAAGGGAACAGGACTGGCTCCGCTACTTTGTGTATTATCTGCAAGGCATTTAGCGAAACAGCAACTCTGGCGTCATATATTGCATAGCGGTCTGGCTCTCGAATGCTAAGCGCCTTCGACCACGAGGCGATACCAACGATTCCATTCGCGATAAGCTCGCGCGGCTGATTCAACGCATAGGCGGAAATTTTTTCAGCACTATTGCGCCGAACGCCACCCCAAACGGCGATGTAGTAGCGGGTGAGTTCAATCTTTTGGTCACCGCTGCCAGTTTGATATTGGCTGCTCAATTGCTTCTTCAGGGTCTCATTTTGCAAAAAAGCATTACCACTACCGACCGCAATACCCTTTGGAAGATAGCGAGGGTTGATCTTTCTCCATTCATACCAGTCATTCTGCGGCGCAATCGATACTCTCCAGAAATCGATGAGTGCTGTTTCTATTGTCATTCTGTACCTACTTTCAAAAAAATAGTGGTAATGGCCCACCGGCGTTTGCGTCCACGTTCAAGCCCAAAAAGTAAGTGGTGCCCCTTAACGCCATTGCCACCGGAAACAAACCTTGGCATTTAATCCCGTCCATACCCACGCAAGGGCAACAAGCGCAAACGCGTTCGTTCCGGCTCCACGGTAACCAAGGCCCCTTTTCCAATTCAAGCGCCATTTGCGCCAAGGCGGCAATCATCTTTTCGCCAATCTCAGCAGGGCTGAGTATACCGGCCCGGATTTGTACCACACTGGGTTTTTCACCCTGGGTTGCGGCCAGTATGGCGCTAAAATCGAGATCGTGTGTCAGCACAACATAATCGTTTGCATGGGCATACGCCATAATTTGCGAATCCGGCGCATCCGGTTTGCCCAAGTCTGACCAGTGCGCCACCTGAAACCCGCCATCGTTCAGCACCGCCACCCAACGCGGCGACAAATTCATGTCAATCAGCAGCTTCAAGCCACTGCCACTTCAATTTCCTGCTCTGCCGAGCGCCACGCAGCATACCGTAGCGCCTGCAAAATATCTTCCCGTTCGAGATAAGGGTAATCTTGCAAAATCTCATCCATCGAAACACCCGCGCCAATCTGACCAACGATCATACCAACCGTCACGCGCAAGCCACGGATGCATGCCTTGCCACCCATCACGGCGGCATTTTGAGTAATGCGATCCAGTTTTTCCATGTCCCTCCCCTTTAAAGATTGTAAAACGCTGATTGTGATAGTAGCAAAGTGCGTCAGCCATATCAAGGCGTGGCTTGCAAATTAATCTGTACAACGGTGATGTCAGAACCAACGCCAAGAAACACGGTTAGCTATAACACCAGCACAGAACCATCGGTATTCGCAAAAGTAAGCGATGATCGTGTATGCTATGGCGGCGGCGGGATGGCAGCCACGCCTGGTGCTGCTTTAGCCCGCGACAACTCGCGCAATACGCTTTCCGCAATCAAAATATCTTCATGCTCACCGCCTTGCGGGTCTTCGGCGGCTTCGCGTTGCAGGATTTTTATATATTCCTGCATAGCAATAATTGTATTGGAAATTTGCAGTCGGGTCAGGTAGGCCGTTTTAAATTCAGTACTCATAAGTATCCCTTGGTTAGTTTTTCTTACCGTAATAGCTTGTGCCAGCGTTGGCAAATTTAAGCATCAGTACCAGTTGCATGAAAGCATTGACCGGCATTTCCCTTGTCACGGTCAAGGTGCAATGGCCGGGTGGAACGCCATCGTAGACCAGTTGCAATCCTGCGGGCAATGGTTGCCCCGATTCGATTTGCCACCAAAACCTTTCATCTATTGGGTTGAAATCGTTTTTCAGCTCTTTGATCGTTGCTTTTTCCAGTCCATCTCCCAGATACGTGGTGCTTTGGGGAATCATTCGTTTGATAAACAAGGAAATGCCTTCGCCCGGCCCGACAACAAAATTTCCCCATTCCTCGTGAGGGATTCGCCCACGCCCTTTGGTTTCTTCAAGGCCAATATCCTGCCATCGCAAAAAATCAACCCCAGGCGCATTTTTACCACCTGATCTGAATGCATCTTCAGAAAGGGGCACATCAGTGGCCCAAAGTAATGTGCCTGGGGTCAAGTTCTTGCTTTTTGCGTAGTCATTAACTTCGTCAGAAGTGTAATTCGTCATTCACAATCTCCTAAGAGTTAAATATTAATAATCTTGTGGATTATAATTCAAATACTGAGGAATACTACGTAAACCTAGTAAAATTATTTAAAAAGAAACGCACGAACCGCGTGACATAGGCGCACCGCAACGTAATGCGTTTCTACCCATGCCCTGCCCACAACACAAGCTTTCCCCGCCCACCCCACAATCCCGGTTACAATGCGCAAATTGGCCACCCAATCCGGCATACGGCCAAGGTTACCTTCGCCGTATTTCCGTCCATGGTCACAAAATAGTTCGCTCAGGTGGTTTGGATTTCCTGTCCGTATGCTACTCTCCACAGTCGCATTTCCTGCGCATTTCTTGCGCATTTTCTGCACATTGCCTGTAAATCGGTTTCCTGCCAATAAATGAAAATATTATCCCGTACCCCACCGCTGGTTTTGGTTCTGCTTGCCATCGCCAGCGTGCAACTTGGCGCGGCTTTTGCCAAATCCTTGTTCGCGACCTTGGGGCCGATGACGGTCGTATTCCTGCGCCTGGCTTTGGCAGCGCTGGTATTGCTGCTGCTGGTACGGCCAAACTGGTCGGCATTACGCGCATCGCAATGGCGTATTACGCTGGGGTTTGGCGCAATCTTGGCGCTGATGAATCTGAGCTATTATCTGGCTTTGCAGCGCTTGCCGCTCGGCCTGACGGTCACGATAGAATTTGTCGGTCCGCTCACGGTCGCGCTATGGCACAGTCGCCGCGCTTTGGATTTTGTCTGGGTGTTGCTGGCCGCCGGTGGCATCGCTTTACTCAATCCATTTGGTGGCGAGATCGATGCACAAGGGTTTTGGCTGGCCTTGGCCGCCGGGTCTTGCTGGGCGGCGTATATTGTTTTAGGTGAAAAACTTGGCGGTACATTGCCGGGTGCCCAGGGCCTGAGTCTGGCCATGACCGTGGGCGCGGTCCTTTTAGTGCCTGTTGGCGTGCATGCCAGTGCCACGATTGCCACGCATTACGCACTGTTGCCAGCGGCATTTGCAGTCGCCATTTTGTCATCGGCGCTGCCGTATAGCTGCGAAATCGAAGCGCTGCGGCGCATGCCCAAGCGCGTGTTCGGCATCTTGATGAGCCTCGAACCCGCTGCTGCGGCGCTGATTGGTTTTGTGGTTTTGCACGAGGTGTTGAGCATGATGCAAATACTGGCCATCGTGATGGTGATGATCGCCAGTTACGGCACGGTGAAATTCGGGCAATCAGACGGCGCTGCCAGCACCGATTTGTAATACATGTAGTTGAGGCAGACGATGATATCAATCACCCTGCACTTGGTATAGATAATTACGAACAATAGCGCCCACAGCACGCACATTAGGTGCGTCCCTGCCAGTAATGGCAGGGACTTACTCGACCGTCTTTACGCGCGCATTACTTGCGCTGGCAGGGCAATCAAGCCGCAGTTTTACGACGACGTAGCGCCGCCAACATTGCCAGGCCGCCTATCATCATTGCATAGGTCGAAGGTTCAGGAATGGCAGCAACGGCGGTATTGGTGCGGAAAATGGCATAGGTACCATCGCTTGAACTTGGGTCATTCCAACCATTTGCCAAACCAAGGGTATCGTGCCAGATCCATTTGGCATTAGGGTCGTTCACCCTTGCGCCCCAAGGGCCGGCATTGTAGGCGGTTTGCGCCAAAGGATTGGCCCAACCACCTGCCGCAACATTGGCTGCGACACTGGCTTGGCTGACGTTGTTGTTGGGCGAGACGATGTATTTCCAACTATCGATGTTTGAGTACAGCGCGCCAACGGGTGTGCTAAATGCGCCTTGCCATGCTTGTGGGCCACCTTGATCCCGGGCGGCCACGTACAAATAATCGCCCGCATTGACATCAAATGAAAAATTAAAAGCGGTAGGCCAGCTATGGCCTTCACCGCGCAGTACTAAATTAGTGCCTGCAGCATTGCCGGAATAGAGCCAGAACTCATTGTCGGCGGTCAGGGTGACGGTGGTATTGCCTGCGTTTGCTGCGGATGCAAAAACCAAGCTAATTAAAAATGCAATTTTTTTCATGTGTTAATTTTCTTTCATGGGTGATTGATTAATTGGTTTGGCTGCCTGGTGGACTGCCACAATATTGCTTTGGTGTTTGATACCGATGCATAACACCAATTAGTTGCGCCGGGAGCATCATACCCTATCATTAAATTCAACGCAACACTTTTCCCATTCAATTGGTCTGGCAAAATTCATTCCAATCCTCTCCCCCATCCATCCACATCCAACCCACAATCCCGGTTACAATGCTGCAAAGCCACCCTTTACGCCCATCATGCCAGAAAACCAAGCACAACCCAGCGCCCACGCCACTGCCTTCGTGCAGCGCTGTGTCGCGCTGGATTTGGAAGTGGGCATCAAGACTGGCCGCATCAACCGCACAGCCGCTGTCAGCGGTAAAACCCTTCACAGTTTTTCCTCCAAAAAAGGCGTGGCAGATTTGCCCCACCTGGATGCCTTCGCAGCGCAGGGCGAATTTTTGCTCGGCCATAGCCTCATCAATTTTGATTTACCCCACCTGGCCGCCGCCAAGCCTGATCTGGCCTTATTAAAACTGCCCGCCATCGATACGCTACGCCTCAACCCGCTGGCCTTCCCGCGTAACCCTTACCATCATCTGGTCAAGCATTATCACGACGGCCAACTGGTGCGCGGCAGCGTTAACGACCCGGAACTGGATGCGCGCCTGACGCTGGACTTGTTTGCCCAACAAATCGACGCCCTGGCCGCGCTGCAAACCCAGGCACCGGACTTGCTGCTGGCTTGGCACTGGCTGTGCTGTAGTGCCGATGCTGGCACAGGCTTCGATGCCTTGTTCCACCACCTGCGCAATGCGCCGCGCCCTAGCACCACGGGCGCTGCCGCCAGCATCCTCACGCGCCTGACCGCGCACGGCTGCACCACCCACGCGGGGGAGATTTTGCAGCAGTTGATAAGTAACAATCGCAGTAACAACCGCAGTAACAACCGCAGCAAAGTCAGCAACAAAAGCACCAGCCCCAGCCCCCAACACTGGGCCATGGCGTATTTACTGTCCTGGCTCACCGTCTGCGGCAGCAACTCGGTACTCTCGCCCTGGG
>JBKJLF010000700.1:0-2612 GCA_046597185.1 Burkholderiaceae bacterium
GCATGGGGCGCCCGCGCCGCCGCCGCCTACGCCGCCGACTACGCCTACGCCGCCGACTACGCCGCCGCCGCCGACTACGCCGCCGCCGACTACGCCGCCGCCGCCGCCGACTACGCCGCCGCCGCCGCCGCCTACGCCGCCGACGCCTCCGACTACGCCGCCGACCCCGCCGCCAACGCCGCCAACGCCGCCGCCAAGGCCTACGGCATTATAACGCAGTTTGGACAAGAAACACAAAATGACTTATCTTTTTACGCAATAAACGAAAAAGAAAGCTACTTTAAAAACTTTATTTGGCGTGGTGGTGTGCCGCAAGAATACAAAAAACAATATGCTGCATTTCGTGCCGCCGTGCTTGAACTAAACGCAGGTTTTGAAGTATGGCTAGATTGGTATGACGCCCTTTGTTGTGGTGATGAAACTGACGTTGATTTACTGCAACGGCGCGTTTTCCTACCCGATTCCATCACCAACCAATCACCACAAGAAATCAACGCCTACATCGCCACCCTCCAAAAAAAACTCATCACCCGCCCGCTCAACCGCGTGCGAGCCATTTTTATTGGGGATGGCGCGGCAGGCAAAACATCGGTCATCAAAGTATTGCATGGCACCCGCATCCAACCCGGCCATGAAGTCGCCACGCCCGGCATTGCGATTCAAGAGTGGCAGCTACCCAACAATAGCCCCATCATCGCCCACCTGTGGGACTTTGGCGGGCAGGTAATGATGCATGCCACCCACCAGCTTTTTTTACGAGAAAATTGCCTCTATGTGGTCGTCATTAGCACCCGCAACGGCATCACCGATACCGAGCAAGCCGAATATTGGCTAGAGCACGTTAAAAGCTTCGGCAAAGGTACCAAGGTGATGATTATAGAAAACCGCCTAGACGAAGGCCAATTGCATCTCGATAGAAATAGCCTGCTAGAAAAATACGCCGACATTATCACCGGGTTTTACCCGCTCTCGTGCGCGCAAGCGTTTGACAAATATCACAACCTATTCGACGACTTTAAACAAGCCTTTTGCCAGCAATTGCAAGCCGTTGGCACAGTGCAAGTGCAATTTGCCGAACCGCATTTCAACGTGCTCACCGCCTTGCGTGAGCGCACCCCGCGTGAGGCGTTTGTAAGCCATGCTGATTTTAACCAACTCTGCCTAGATAATGGCGTGCCAACCAAGGCCGTGCTCAATCACGAATGGTTACTTAAAACGCTCGATAGCTTAGGCGTCATCATCCACTTTCCGAAGCTCAAATTTATCGACGAACACGTCCTCAACCCACGCTGGCTAACCTATGGCATCTACACGCTGATGGTAAAAAACCAAGCCAGCCTAAGCAATGACGACATCATCACCACCTTGCAAGCCCAAACCGTGAGCGATGAACATGGTAATACCCTAAGCTACCCTAAAAGCAAATGCGGCTTCATCCGCGCCGCCATGCAAGAATTTAAACTCTGCTACCCGCTACCTGGCGACGACCAAACCATCATCATCCCGGCCTTATTACCCACGCAAAAAACGCACAATTTCAACAAACAAGGCACGCTGGCCTTTAAATTTGCCTTCCGCCGCTTCTTGCCGCGCAATATTTTGCCGGAACTCATCGTCACCCGCTACCGAGAAATTGACGACCAAATCGTCTGGCAGCACGGCGTGGTGTTAAAAAGCCAAGACGGCCAAGCCCGCGCCTTACTGCAAGTAGACTACCACTTGCGCACGCTACACATGTGGGTAACGGGCGCGGGCGCACGCGACCATTGGTTTAGCATCGTGCAAAGCGTGGCCGCCATCGCCGAGCGGGTGAATGTGGAATACGATGAATTGATCGTCTTGCCCAAAGCCGCCCTAATAAAGCAAACCGCATCCCTAGGGCTAGAACCGGAACTGGCGCGCCTGCGCCAAGTGCTAGCGCACGAGCGCGAAGGCCAAGCGCAATTTATCTCAGACTTAGGCAATAAATATGATGTCGCCAAGGTATTGGGTTGCTATATTGCGCCGGGCAATGTGACGGTGAATAATTTCTTTACCGGGGAAAACCCAGTTGGTTATGTTGGCGAGCAACGCAACATCGATATCAAAAATTCGGCGATTGACGGCAACGTCACCAATGCGGGGCAGATTGAGAATAGCCTTAATAATAACAACGCCGCCAACAACTGGCGCGAAAAAATCAAGCGCTGGTTTGGTGTAGATTAAAAATAGGGGATTTTTCATCTGTAGGACTTACGCAAATCCCATAATGTGAGTAGGATTTTTGAGTTGCAGTAAGTCCAAGATTTTACGGGTATTGCCTTTTTACATGCACCACCTTTAATGCTGTGACCGTCGTTGCATCAATCACAGCAAATTATAAATGCTTCCCCGCCTCCCGATAACTCAAGCCCGACAATTTCTCCTTATGCTCCAGCAAAAACTGGCGCACCCAAGCCGGGTCATGATGCGCATAATCGCGTAGCGCCCAGCCGATTGCCTTGCGAATAAAAAACGCTTTCTCTGGCGCTAAATACAAGCAATAACAAGCCAAACGCCGCGTATCCACTTGCTCACGCCAGCCCAGTTGATGCAACAAGGCAATGCGCTGCACCCAACAATCCGGGTTCAAC
>JBKJLF010000047.1:0-11023 GCA_046597185.1 Burkholderiaceae bacterium
CGTGACCTGATAAACCACTGCCGCACAGATGGCCACCAGCAGCGACAATAGCGGCAGCAAAATAAGCAAATCCAGCTCAGCGCCGATGAGTTTTTTGGCTCGGGTCATGGGAGGTAAGTTGATAGCGTACAGATCAATAATGATAGGCCTTACCCTAGCACGTAAATTGCGCTCGCGCATCAGTTTTGCAGCAAAAAACAAAAAAAGACGTGGATAAAGCAGCGCCAAATTGACAACAGGTGGTTTTTTACCAAGCAATTTGGCCGCACCCGCTCTTATCGAGCGGTAATTCATGGCACAATGGCATGCATGAAAAAGACCCCACACCTCCCTCTCCCGTATGCCGTGCGTGCCGATTTATTGCACCATTTGGCGGCCCTGGAACATGCTGGCATTGCACCATTGCAAGCCTTACCGATGATTAAATTACCCGCCCCCTGGCAAGCGCGGGTGGAGGCAACCCGGCGCGGCATGATGCGCGGGCAAAATATCGCACAAGCAGGTTTGCAAAGTGGTTTGTGGACGCCGCTGGAAGCGGGCCTGTTACAGGCGGCCTTGGCGGCGGGCGACCCCAGCCCCAGTTACCGCCGTTTGGGCGAGCATTATACTGAAAAGGCACAGCAGCTCAAAGCCATGAAGTCACGCTTGATGTTGCCTGCCGTGATGGGCTTGCTTTCCTTGTTTATTTCTCCCTTGCCGCAATTGGTGGCGGGCACCTTGAGTGGCGGCGCGTATTTGTGGCAGGCGCTACGCTCGATTCTGCTGGTGGGTGTCGGGGTAACGGGCATGGTGTATCTGTTTCGGCGTTTTCAAATGCGCCCGCTGGATGCCAAACCGGAAGCGTTGGATCATATTTTATTGGCCTTGCCGCTGTTTGGGCGCATGCATAAACGGCGCAATTTATGCGACTTTTGGCAAAGTCTGGCCTTGTTGCTGCAAGCGGGTTTGCCCATGTTTGAAGCGCTGCCAGTAGCCTTGCAAAGTGCCAGCAATGTGTTGTTGCGCATCGAATTGGCTCGTATTTTACCGCGCATGAAAAAAGGGGCTAGCCTGGCCGAAGCCGTGCGTGCCATACCCGCCATTAACGAAGATAGTTTGCTCGGTCTGGTGCAAGTTGGTGAAGCCTCCGGTAGCTTGCCCGAAATGTTGGCGCGCTATGCCAACGGTGAAAACGCCAGCCTGGCCATGCAGCAGGCGCAGGTGGCGGAATGGGTGCCACGCATCATCTATGCCATTATTTCTGCGACTATTGCGTATGGCATTATCAAAAGTGGCGCATTCGGCCCGCATGTGCCGGATGATCTATAAACTGAGTTGTAAAATACCTTATAAAAAATTCATGCGTTTGGCTTCTGCAGTGAGTTCTTCACGAAATTGCGGGTGAGCAATGGCGATTAATTCCTTGGTGCGCTGGCGATTGGTTTTACCGCGCAATTGCGCTACCCCATATTCGGTGATGATGTAATTGACATCGTTTTTGCCTACCGTGATATGCGAACCCTGGGTAATCATCGGCTGAATGCGTGAAATGGTATATTGTTTGGCGGTGGAAGGCAGCACAATAAAAGATTTACCGCCATACGATCGGTTGGCGGCGCGGACAAAATCGGTTTGCCCGCCTGAACCGGAATAGGGGGTCTGGCCCAAGCTTTCCGAGGCGCATTGACCTAAAAAATCGACCTGCAAAGAGGCATTGATGGAGATTAATTTATCATTTTGCCCGGCACTATACGGATCATTGGTAAAGCCGACCGGATGCATTTCCAGCATCGGGTTGCGATGCATGAACTGGTACAGTTTTTTGGAACCTAGCGCAAAGGTGGCGATCATCTTGCCGCGATTGAAATTTTTGCGGCGGTTGGTAATGGCCCCGCTTTCCACCAGACGCAAAATGCCATCGCCTATCATTTCGGTATGAATCCCCAAGTCGCGCTTCTCAGTCAATTGCATCGCCACCGCATCGGGAATGCCGCCATAACCGATTTGCAGGGTCGAGCCATCCTCGATCAAGTCCGCCACGTATTTGGCAATCGCTTCTTGTACCGGGCCAATTTGCGGCAGGCCGACTTCAAAAATCGGATCATCGTTTTCAATCAAGGCTGAAATTTGCGAGATATGGATATGGCAGTTGCCATGTGCATACGGCACATTCGGGTTCACTTCCAGCACCACATCGCGCGCTTTGGCCATGGCGGCCATGGTGTAATCGGTGGCCAGACTGATCGAAAAATAGCCGTTTTCATCCATCGGCGAAGCCAGCGTAAACACCACATCGCAGGGAATATAATCGCGCTCGATCAGGCTGGGCATTTCAGAAAAATAATTTGGAATGAATTCAACCCAGCCAGCTTGCCCACCCGCGCGCGCATGCGGCCCCAAAAACAGCGCCACATGGCGCACGTGTTCAATGGTTTCGGGGTCCAGATAGCCATGTTTGCGCATGCATAATAATTGCACTGCCTTGACATCATGAAAACGGCGGCGCTGCTCCGAGAGTGCGGCCAGTAGCGTGGGCGGTTCGCCTGCCGCCGTAGGAATGATGATGTGGTCGCCATCTTTCACCCAATCCATGGCATCTGCTGCGCTGACACGCTTACTCTTGTACATTTCCTGGGCTGACATAAAACACCTTTGCGCTGGTCATTGATGTCGTCAGTATAGGCGCATCATTGCGATTTGGCTGTTGGTTTGCCAATCCAGCCAGAAAAATTGGCTTCTGTGTGGCAAATTTGCGGCTTTTAAGATGACGCTGATGCCATTTTATATCAGATCAATAATTAATAGACATGATGCAACGACGGTGGGCAAAGCCGCCCCCATCAGTAATTCGAGTGCGCCAATCGATTCATCCTGAAAACCGCGCTTAAGCAGGGCTGCACCTGCCGGGTTAGGCGCGTTGGCAATCACGGTTAAACCACCGCCCGCCACCGAACCTGCGACCAACATAATTTTGGCTTGGTCGGACAAACCGGTAATCAGGGAGCCGAGATAGGTGAGGGCGGCATTATCGGTAATGGCGGTGAGTGCGGTGGCACCGAGAAACAAGGCTCCCGGTTTTAAGCTCGAAATAATCGGTTGCAACCACCATTGTTGCATGCCGCCAATCACGACCAAGCCTGCCAGAAAAAAGCTCACCAATAAGCCTTCTTTTAAAATGAGGGGGTCTTGATGCTTGTCGTAAGCTTGGGTATAACCGAGGAAAAATAAAAATAAACCAATAAATAAGACTGGATGATGCGCCAAAGCGACCACCAGACCCAGAAAAAATAAGTGAATGAATGACACCAATAATGGTACGGCAGGGCGCGTTTCTACGGTCTGCTCAATCAGTTGTTTGCGTAGCAAATAGCTAATGACAGTGGCATTGATCACGGTGGCGATGATGGCTTTCCAGCCCAAATTAAAAAACAGAAAGCTGCTATCCCAGCCCCAGGTATGCGCCACCATTAGCACGGGCGGGGCGGCATACGAGGTTAAGGTGCCGCCAATCGAAATATTCACAAACAAAACGCCGAGCGCACCATATTTTAAGTGCTCGCTCACTTCCGGGCGAAATACCAGCGGTGCGAGGGTGAGTGCGGCCAGCGTCATGGCGGCAGGTTCGGTAATGAGCGAACCGATCAAGGGTATGACGCCAAAACCCAACCAAACCTGGATCAAGTTACTGGGGATGCGGAAAATACGGGCCAATATGCGCGCCAGCAGGTGGACGCTACGGCCGACTACATTGAGCACCGGGCGCGAAGCGGCAATCACCATTACCACAAATACGAAGAGCGGTTCGGTAAATTTACGCGATTCGGCATAATCGATGGCTTGTTGCGTGCCACCGCTGAAGGCCATCAAACAAATCAAAATAAAGGCCCAAAAGCCAAACACCACTTCCACTTCGCCCAATAAATGATACAAACCGGCATGCCGTGGGTAACGATGGGCCAGGATCAAAAAATATTTGGCACTGAAGGTATGCAATAAAGCCAGGGCAAATAGCACTGCGCCAATGATTTGTATCGTTGAGGGTGACATGTTGAACATAGCGGCTTGGGGGCGGTTTAAATGTTCTGGCAATAATAAGCGATTTTTGCGCAGAAACGGTTTATTTCGTTGGGAAATAACAGCAACTTTGGCATGACAACATCATGCGCCATGCTGTAAAAAAGTCGTCAGAAAAAAGTTTGCGTGGCGCAAAATTCGTAGTACTGTTTTTTGATACAGTCAATGCGAGTGAAATATCATGAATGCCGCGAATACCCTGAATGCCCGGATTCAACCCGAAAGCCTACATCCTGCCTTGTGGCTAGCTTCGCAATTGGCGCGGGCCAATCAACACTGTGTGGATACTGGCTATCCGGTGTTGTCGGCGGAATTGCCCGGTGGTGGTTGGCCAACCGGGTGTTTGATTGATTTATTGGTGCAGCAGCCGGGCATTGGTGAATTGCGTTTATTGTACCCGGCCTTGGCCCGGGCCGAGCGTATTGTGTTATTGCAACCGCCGCACAAGCCACAAATTTTGGGTTTTACGCATTGGGGGCTGGCACCTGAGCGGCTGGTTTGGTTGCGCAGCAAGCATGGGGCCGATGCCTTGTGGGCGGCCGAGCAAGTATTGCGCAGTGGCTGCTGTAGTGTGTTGTTATTTTGGGCGCAACATGCGCGGCCTGAATCGCTGCGGCGTTTGCATTTGGCGGCGCAGCAGGGCGAAACCCTGTTTTGCATGTTGCGCCCGCTGGCCAGTGCGCAAGACGCTTCGCCCGCCGTCTTGCGTTTGGCTTTACGCCCGGCTTTGGGCGGGATCGATTTACAATTTATCAAACGACGCGGACCGCAGCGCGATGGGCATTTGTTTTTACCGCTCCAGCCTGCGCCCAATTTTTCATCTACTTCAATAGCTACTCCCATGGAACAGCATGCGCCTTTGGATCGCCGTCAACCTGTACCAGTTGCCGCTGGACGTATTTTGCCCGAATTGGTCAGTTGAGTTGCATTCGGTTGCGCACTCAGTTGCGCACTCAGTTGCGCACTCAGTTGCTCAATCCGGTGCGCAATCAGCAGCCCGGCTAGCGCCTGAATTGGCCATACTGGAGCACGAAAAAGTGCTGGTCGCCACCCCCGGCGTGCTGGCGCAAGGGGTGCGCCCCGGCATGCGCGCGGCCAGCGTGGCCTTGCTTGCGCCTGATGCGCGGGTGCAATTGCGTGACCCGGCGCTGGAGCAGCAAGCGGTGCAAGCCTGTGCTTTGGCGCTGTTGCAATACACGCCGCTGGTGGCGCTGGCCGAGCAGGCGACGATTTTGCTCGATGTGGGTGCCAGCTTGCGCCTGTTTGGGGGCATTCGAGCCTTGCGCCGGCGGGTTGTGGGTAGTTTGCAGCGCCTGGGCTTGTGCGCGCGCATCCGTTACGCGCCCACGGCGCGTGGCGCGTGGTTGCTGGCGCAAGCGGGTGGGCCGCATTGTTTGGGTTTGGCGCGGCTGGCGCAGCGGCTGGGGCCATTGCCGGTGGCGCTGCTGCCATCGCTCAAACCGTATCTGCCCTGGTTGGAAGGGATAGGTTGCACCGATCTGGCGGGCTTACGGCGCTTGCCGCGTGCTGGCTTGCAGCGCCGCTGTGGTAAAGCCGTGCTGGACATGCTCGATTGCGCCTGGGGCCAAGCGCCGGAATTATTTGAATGGGAGCAGGCCCCGGCCCAGTTTCGCGCCAGGTTTGAATTTTCTGAGCGTATCGAACATACCGAAGCCATGAGCTACGCCAGCGCCAGTTTGCTGGCGCAAATGAGTGGTTGGCTGTGCGCGCAGCATGGCATGGTGAGCGCCATTTGCATCTCGCTGGAGCATGAGCGGGGCCGCTGTGCGTTGCCGCCCACGCGTATTGAGATTGCGCTGGCCGAGCCCACCTGGCAAGAAGTGCATTTGCAGCGTTTGTTGAATGAGCGGCTGAACAAAATCAGCTTGATTGCGCCGGTGATGGCGCTGGTGTTGGAGGCGAGCGAAGTTTTGCCGATGGTGGTGCCCAGCGAGAGTTTATTTCCCGAACCGGGCGGCACGGTGGCTGATTACCAGCGCTTGCTGGAATTGCTAGGGGCGCGCTTGGGGGCGGACAATGTGCAGCAAGCGCAACTGCGTGCCGACCACAGGCCGGAAGTGGCGAATCAGTGGGTGGCGGTAGACGGTGCGGCTGCAAATAAGGCCGGAAATAAGGCCGGAAATAAAGCCGGAAATAAGGCGGCCAAGCCCCCCGCGCATTTACCGCGCCCGTGTTGGTTGCTGGAAAAACCGGTGGCTTTGCTGATGCGTGATAATCGGCCGTTTTATGGTTCGCCCTTGAAATTGGTATCGCCTGCCGAGCGGATTGAAAGCGGCTGGTGGCAAGGTGGTTTGGTGCTGCGCGATTACTTTGTGGCGCAAGGGCAGGATAATGCCTATTATTGGATCTATCGGGAGCGGGTGGCGCATGAGCCGCGCTGGTTTTTACATGGTTTGTTTGGTTAGATTGGGTGTAAAATGCAGGCAAATTTTGTTTGTCCCTGTTCTTCGCGGTAATCCAGGCAATGCAAGCCGCAAAAGTACAGTGGCCCCCCATTTTGAAGGCTGCTCTGATGACACATTCTGTTGAAACCAAAAAACTTACCTCTCTCGCTAAATTTATTTTTGCCAGCCGCTGGCTGCAACTGCCACTGTATCTTGGCTTGATATTGGCACAATGTGTTTACGTCTTTCATTTTTGGGTTGAACTTGTCGATTTGATTCAAGCGGCGATGGGCAACCAGACTGCACTCAAGCATTTGCTGGAAGCCGTTTCGGTCACGGGCGCAGACGCGTCCACGGCCATCGGTTCCCATGCTGGATCAGTGACGGCGGCTATTCCGGCAAAACCGCCCAAATTGAACGAAACCACGATCATGCTGGTGGTATTGGGCTTGATCGATGTTGTCATGATCTCAAACCTGTTAATCATGGTGATCGTCGGCGGTTACGAAACTTTTGTTTCGCGGCTTGGCTTACAGAGTCACCCGGATCAACCGGAATGGTTATCCCATGTCAATGCCACGGTGCTCAAAGTCAAACTGGCGATGGCGATCATTGGTATTTCCTCCATCCATTTGCTCAAGACTTTTATCAATGTGAGATCCTATAGTGCGCAAGAATTAATCGCACAAACCGTGATTCATGTCGTGTTCTTGATGTCTGCGTTGGCCATCGCCTATTGTGATCAGTTGATGACCCAAACACAGCAAAGCGCCAATAAGCACTGATACGACCCGCAGGCGGCAATAACCAGGTTGACAAACATCGAATGCCGCTATCATTTTGTAGCAAATAGACCACACCAAGAAGGCGAAACCCCAAAACACGTGTTTCCCCCTGGTAGCGCGCCCGAGTTTTCAAGACGCTGGTAGATTGGATAACATATTATCCCATAAGGCAAAAAATGGCCTATAATGGCCAACATGTTATCCATTAATTTCAAACCTCCCGAGCAAGTCTTAAGCGAGCTTGGCCATCGCGCCAAGCTCGTGCGGTTGCGCTTAAATTTGTCGCGCCAAACCTTGGCCCAGCGCTCCGGGGTGCCTGCCAGTACCATTAAACGGTTTGAAACGACGGGCTTGATTGGTTCCGCCAGTTTGGTGGATATTTTATTTGCGCTGGATCGGCTGGATGAATTGGCGCATCTGTTTGGTGCGGCAGAGGTGCCAACGATTGCCGAGCTTGACCTTGAACCACGTCAGCGGGGGCGGAAATAATGAAACACGTGCAACGGCTTAAAGTATTGTGTGATGGCGCGCTGGTGGGGGTGTTGGCACTGGCAGGTAAGGCAAAAATTGTCTTTGAATATGCGCCAGGGTGGCTGGCCAACGGTTTTGATGTGGCACCGCGCTCACTCAATTTTACCGCCGCGCCACAGTATGCCAAAGATCCTTTGTTTGATGGCTTGCACGGCGTATTTAACGATTCCTTGCCGGACGGGTGGGGCTTGTTATTGATGGATCGGGCTTTCAAACAGCGTTATGGCTGGGCGCGCCATGAAATTACCTCGCTTGACCGTCTGGCCTATATTGGCAATCGTGCCATGGGGTGTTTTGAGTATCAGCCCGAAATGAGCAATGAAAACGTCGATGAGTGGGTCGATTTGGCCAGCATGGCGGCAGCGGCGGACCGGATTTTGGCGGGGAGCACCGAGGAAGTATTATCTGCTTTGCGCATTCAAGGTGGCTCACCCGGCGGGGCGCGCCCTAAAGTGACGGTCGCTTTATCCACAAATTCCACAAATTCAGAGCCTTGCCTTTCCGGATTTGGCGTTTTGCCAGCGGATTTCAAGCATTGGCTGGTCAAGTTTCGCTCCAAGGAAGATCCGCTGGATATGGGGCGTGCCGAAAAAACCTATGCTGACATGGCCGCTCTGGCGGGTGTCGCCATGCCGCCAACGGCTTTGCTACCAGTGTTGGTCGATGGCAGGCAAGAGACTTTTTTTGCGGTGCAACGCTTCGACCGTAGCGGGGCACAAAAGCGCCATGTGATTACGATGGCCGGGTTGTATTATGCCAATTTCAGGTTGCCTTGCCTTGATTATCAGGATGTTCTGGGCGCAACGGCCATTATTACCAAAGACAAGCGCCAGATTGAGCGGGCTTTCCGGCTGATGGTATTGAATGTATTGACCCACAACAAAGACGATCATGCCAAAAATTTCTCTTTCATTTGGCAAGACGGCGCTTGGGAATTGGCCCCGGCCTATGATTTGACGTTTAACCATGGCATGGGGGGCGAGCATATGACGGCTATTGCTGGCAGTGGCAATCCGGGGCCAGCCGAGTTGCTGAAAATCGCCGGGATGTTCCATCTGGAGGATGCTGAAAAAATCATTGATGAAGTGCGGGATGCGGTTGCGCAGTGGGGGCGTTTGGCGCAGGTTAATGATATTTCGGTAGCGACTCGCGATGACATTGCTGAGCAGCTTGGGGCGATTGAGCGGCGCTTTAAAAAGTAGATGGGTGTTTGAAAAAGACTTGACGACACAGCCCAAGTGTGAGGATTTATTGCCTCGCGTGGAAAAGTGGTTCGTGATCGGGGCAAAAGTTGCGCTTATGATCACCGGGTTGTGGTAGGATATTTTGCTTGGGTGGTTTGAATTTCCTGGCCGCTTTCTTGGCCGTTTTTAGCGTGAAATAACACAGATTTTGGACGACAAAAAACCTCGTGAGCAAAATCACGATTCTGTGATTATTTCATAATTCGGGGTGTTGTGGGCGACGCCGCATCATGAAAGTTAGTTTCAAATCACCGGATAACGCTGCCAGACAATGTTGATCCGATTTGGCATTGTTTAACTTTTCTGTTGCAAGGAAAGGGCTTGCATTGCAAAAAAATGTGAGTGCGATTAAAACAGTATATTTAAGGGAGGAATTCAACATATCCACCTTTATCTGGGGTTAGCCGGGTTGGCAGGTTAGCTGAAGGCCAGTGCCCCAGCTTCTTTTTAAGTTGGTCAGACGAGAGCCAAGTGTTTTTAACCATGACTTCAATATGAGAACCACTTTTTGCGCCATAAACCTTTACGTGTTGTCGTTCGGCCTTGATTGTTTCGTCATGATAGCCAATAAATATGCCAGCACCAATGGCATGCGCAAAAACATGTACTTCAGCAATTTTTTCAGCAGCGTTGCCATTACTTAATGCGTCAAAAAATTGAAAGTCCCGATTGATATATTTTACAATTACCTTTTGATATTTTTTGTCCAGTTCTTTTTTCAGTGTGGTAGCGAAAATTGAAAAATTCCCCAGTTCACCGCCGTTGCCGTAGAAAATCAGTGCTATATCTTTCATGGTTTTTAATCATTTCATCCAGTTATGAAGGTTGCGGGGCAGTTACGTAGATACAGTACCTACGCTCACCGATGATGCGCCGTTATCCAGTATGCCATAGCCGCGTGCCTATCCGGTATCAAATTAAAATTAACCACTGTAGCGATGCATACCTAACTTTTTTGGCTGAGGTGCGGCCAAAAAATCGGCCCAGTTGTGGATGACGGCACTGCTGCCGGAGTCACAGGCGCTTAAAAAGCACAGATGCGGCGGCTTGGCCGTGCCCTCTTGCAGCAAAGCGAGCAATTCGGTGCCGCTGATTTGATCCGGCACACCATTTGGCGCGGCCAGTTCCAGCGCATTGTGTTGCCCGTGGCCGCTCCAGTGGATGATGTGGTAGCCGCCCTGGCTGCGGATTTGTTCGGCCAAACGGGCGCGGGTGACGCCGTGGGCCAAAAAGTGCGCCACCACCTTGCGCTGTGGCGCGATTTGATCACGAAACAGCGCTTGCAGCGCGCGCCGCTCTTGGCGCAAGGCGAGCGGGAGTGAACCGATGGCTTCGGCGAAGACTGGCGCTGGTGGCCGGGGTGCCATCGGGTGCGGGAAGGTTGATGCGTAGCAGACGTTCGTGTTTTTCGGCGTACAGGTGGCGGAAGATGCCTTGGCCGAGGATGCGCAGGGCGATGGTGATGCCGGTGTCAAGGATGGTGGTGTCCGGGTTGGCTTGATAGAGGCGGATGTGGTTGTGCAGGTTGGAAAGGTGCTGGTGGTCGGTGGGGGTGAGGTGGGCCAACGCGGCAGAATGGCTGGCAATGCTCGTGCCATCTTGCCGCCGTAATTCCAAGAATAACGGGGCAGTCGCAGAAATAACAAGCAAGAATTCTTCCATTTGCACAAATCCCTTGCACTACTGTTTGCCAAACTTGGCCATGGCCTTCAAAAACGGCACGTCCGCTACACCTGCCGGAGTGACTGGATCAACAAATCCTCTTGCGTCGATCCACTATTGGACGCGCTCTGCTGCATTAATCCTAGATTCCTCAGTTGAAATTGGAAGTCCATAAGAATGTCTTCATTTTTCTCGTTTTCCCCATAGAATTTGATGCAAAATTGACGTTTTAGCGGGTTTTTCACGAAATGGGGAGATCACCAAATGGGTGAGCCAAAAAACAAGGTACACAAGATCGCCGTGGCTGTCAAAGAGGTAATCAACAACACCGCCAATGCCAACG
>JBKJLF010000416.1:0-3963 GCA_046597185.1 Burkholderiaceae bacterium
CGGCTACGATGTTATTGCAGCGCTTTTATAAATTAACGGAGAAAATAATGGCAACATACGATTTAGGTGAAAATGAGGTTCACTATATTCTGCTAGCACTTGAAACTTATGCGCAGAAAGTTTTTGAGGAAAGTGACGAGGATTTAGGTGATGCAGGAAATGATCTGATGATGATTCAAGGCATTATTCAACATATCAAGGGTGGATGATGCAGCGTGTTCGCGGTCAATTCTAAGATTTCAACATCCCGGCATGTGTGTTGGGGGCGACGCATCGCCCCCAGCCGAATTGAACGATTTTTAAAGTAAATTGATAATGGTAACCGTTATGACTCCATTTTCCTCATCTCATCCCGTATTGCCGCAG
Organism: Burkholderiaceae bacterium; assembly: GCA_046597185.1. Taxonomy (GTDB): domain Bacteria; phylum Pseudomonadota; class Gammaproteobacteria; order Burkholderiales; family Burkholderiaceae_D; genus CAMBDR01. The sequence goes on from JBKJLF010000416.1 coordinate 367, forward strand.
GGAACGCGACTGTATATGCGCACAGATTCTGAAAAAGGGACAGTGATTATATGCGCAAAAGACCCCGCAGATCGCCCCGAGGAAAATAAATGGTATTTTGAAGAAATGGCAGAAATACTGGCTGAAGAAAATTGGGCGGAATATTCCAACCCTGTGCCAGAAGCGTTAATGCATTGTAAAATGTTGTGAAATTATTGAAGGGCTGACGAATGGCATTGCACTTATATCCGGGACAAAAATTGTTGGTGCTTTTGAAGGGCCAGCAGCTTGTAGGCCGTGTTGAAGCATGGGGTGGCCCAGCGGAAGTCATTTGTCACGGTCATCCAAAGGGGCGGGCAGAGCCAACTTTTTTCCGCGCCGCCATGGCCCTTGGCGTTGGCCTAATCGCCTGTACCAACGCGGCTGCGGCCATCTCTATTTCTGAAACCTGCTTAGTGACGGTCGGTAAGCAAAAAAAGCAATTGGACTTTTATAATTGCCCGAATGACCTAAAAATGGATGGCGGGTTGTATGCCAATGCGTATCGAAAAAAAGCGGGCGACCGTGATCTGCCATTTGTGGTTTTTGTTGCTGCAAATCTCAATGATGTCCAAATTTGGCCCGTGCGCAGTTCGCCGCAACAGTTTTTTCAATATAAAAATACGGCGTATTATTTTGATGCGGACGGTACCGTCTTTAGCCTTGGCAAGCGTGAATGGGTTGAAAAGCCGTGGAAGTTCCAAAACGGGACTGAAGTTATTCAAAGTGATGGACCTTTAATTGTTTGCGCCCCCCGCTCGTTATCAAAGGAAGGCACGGCGGAAGGTAGTTGCCAGGCACCGGAAAAAAATTGGGCGATTAAAGCGGATTGGTCCGAAATTCGGCCTAAGATGTGCGGTGCCTTTTTGACAATTCAGGACTATCATCCTCGGATGCGCCCACCGTTTACCGTTGCACGGTTTGACCCGGAAATCGGGAAGGAAGTGGCGCGTGCCAGCATCATGAAGTTGGTGTCTGATATCTGTGCGGTCTCGTTTGAACGACTCCCCGCGCCACAGGCATCAAAATGAAGTGAATATGAGGATAAAAGATGAACGATATTAGTGTAAATTAAATAGGAGAAAATAGTGGCACATGTGAAAGTTGCATACCAGACTTTGCAAGATAGTTACCCGGACAACGATCATTATTCGCGCGGTAAGCTATTTGATGAGCTAGGTTGGGGGGATTTGCAAAGCAATCCTGCCTATACGAACACCTGTGCGATACGTATGAGTTATTGTTTGATACGTGCTGGGATTTCCTTTCCTGGCAGAATGAGAATTAAAAAAGGGATACACAAAGGCAAGCTTATTGAACCGGGCCAACTGTCATTGTCAAAATTATTGACGATGGAGCGCCTTTTCGGTGCGCCGGAAAAGTTCATATATGCTGATCGTGATCGCATTATGAAGGGGCGGCGAGGTATTCTATCTTTTATGAAAATACCGGGCTATATTGTCGATGGCGGGCTGAGTGGGCATATCGATTTGATAGATTGGCGAACTGCCACATTTCTCGGCATGCCGTTGTGGTGGGATGTGCTTCGCTGTGAGTTAGGTTGCCATTGGGATTCTGCTGAATTTTGGTTTTGGGCACTGCCATGAAAAGATATTACTGGCTTTTTCTTGCACTAGTCTGGGGCGTGGCTTGTGCTGATACTGGCGTAGCGCTTACAAAATCGGTTCAAGGGAACGAAACCTATTATTTGGCGCAGGGAAAATCTTGCGAACTGTTGTGGCGGGTTAAATACCATAAAGATGGATTTGGTATCCGCCAAGATAGTTCACATTGCGCGTTGCCCCAGCCTGCACGGCAAGTGTATTGGGATGCGTTGCTGAAAAAAATCAGTGATGATACCCAAAACCTACAAGGTTTTTTGGCATTTCAATTGGGTGCATTAAAACAAGGCGAAGGGGATGCCGACCTGTCGGCGCGCTTGATGCTATCCGCTGCGAGTGCTAAAGAATGGGATGCAAAGCGCGGCGTGATAGCAAAACGTCCGCGTGATCTACCTAATTTACTGGTTGAAAAACTGCTAGGCAAGCCGCAAGTTTTTGCCGAATTGACGCAAGTTTTTGCCAAATACCATATTCAATTGCGGGTGCAAGACGTTGAGGAAGTCTTAATTCAAGCGGCCACGGTGGATGGCCTAGTGCTTGGTCGGGTTCCTTATAATTGCTTGGTTTCGTTTTCGGTAAAAATGCAGGCCGCGCCTGCGCACGCAAAGCACCAATGGCCCAGCGATGACACGATTAAAATCGGCCAGATTAAAAAGAAATTGGCAATCCACGACATTGGAGCCAGTTTTGAGGTGGCAGACGGCATCTATTTTTCCGCATACCGACTGCCGCGCGGGAATTTTGAATTCAATTTAGCGGGTTATATTTCAAAAAATTTGCAAGAGGAAACCTATTGGCCCGTCAGCGACAGCATAACCCGGTTTTTCCAGTTTCAAGGAACTGTGGTCGGTTTAGCCTTCGACGGTACATTTCTAGCAAAAAATCAAACTGGATGGCAAAAGATGCCTTGGCAGGTGCATAGGGGGTCGGATGTGGTGTATAGCAACAAATTCATCATTACCTGCCATTCCCCATCTGAAACCAAAGACAACAAAGAAGAAAGCAGTTGTGAAGCGCCAGAAAAGAAGTGGGTATTAAAATTTGATTGGCATACGATTATGCCGAAGATGTGCGGTGACGTTTTAACGATTCAGAACTACCATTACCTGATGCGCCCACCGTTTGCCGTTGTGCGGTTTGACCCGGAAACCGGGAAGGAAGTGGCGCGAACCAGCATCATGAAGTTGGTGCCCGATATCTGCGCGGTCCCGTTTGAACGACTCCCCGCGCCACAGGCATCAAAATGAACCCAATGCCACGGCACCATTATTTCCTACCCATGTTCTGCTGCATGTCCGCGACCATGGCCTTTGCAGCGCCCATTGCGCAATGGCAAGCCGCCAAACAGCAAGCTGCGCTAGCCTTTGAAGCAGGGCAGTGTGGGTCAGCATGGAAGCTGATTTGGCCTTGGGCGCGCGCAGGCAACGCGCAAGCGCGTGCCATGCTCGCGACGGGCGCATATGCCGCTGGCCTAATGCCGCCGGGTATGCCCGCCGACGCGCTAGCACGCTTGCGCCACACGCTGGTATTGGCCGCCCACGGCGCACAAGCGAATGACGCGGCCAACGACGAGTTATTGCGCAGCCTATTAAAAACCGAACTGCTCGCCAACGCGGGCGGGCGCGAACTGGCACAATGCCTAGTCGCCACACCCGCAGCAAAAGAATGTGTAACCGAGGCAGTTAAAACCGGCCTAGTCCCAAGCTTTGAAGCCTATGCCAAAGAACTAGATGAATTGAAGCAACGCAACAAGCAAGCAGCAGCAAGCTGCAACAAAGCGGCGACCGAGGGTTTACCCCCCCCCGCGCCCCCAAGCTAATTGACAACGACGGATTTTATTTATGACTATTACAGTTCCCTTTCAAACCCTTTGGAGTAACTATCCGACAGGTGAAGCCTATCCTTTCAACGAGCTCTACGAAAGTCTTGGTTGGCCTGATTTAGTTGCTAATCCAGC
>JBKJLF010000548.1:0-3821 GCA_046597185.1 Burkholderiaceae bacterium
CGCAACCGCCAAATTCAATGAATCGATTGATGTGGCCGTGCAATTAGGTGTTGATCCAAAAAAATCTGATCAAGTTGTTCGTGGCTCGGTAGTATTGCCAGCCGGTACAGGTAAAACCGTGCGCGTTGCCGTATTTGCGGCTGGCGACAAAGCGGAAGCCGCTAAAGCTGCCGGTGCCGATGTGGTCGGTATGGAAGACTTGGCTGAGCGTATCAAAGCGGGCGATATGCCTTTTGATATCGTCATCGCCTCGCCTGACACCATGCGTATCGTTGGTACACTGGGTCAAATCCTGGGCCCACGTGGTTTGATGCCAAACCCCAAGGTGGGCACGGTTACCCCTGACGTGGCGACTGCCGTGAAAAATGCCAAAGCAGGTCAAGTGCAATACCGTACCGACAAATCGGGCATTATCCACGCTACGATTGGCCGTAAATCGTTCACCGATGAAGCCTTGAAGTCGAACCTGGTTGCCCTGATCGAAGCCTTGAACAAAGCCAAACCGGCATCCAGCAAGGGCGTGTACCTGCGCCGCGTTGCGATCTCGTCCACCATGGGCGCAGGCGTGCGTTTGGATCAGGCCAGTCTTGCGGCTTAATAGAATTAAGTCTGGTGGCAAGATGCTTGCCGCCAGCATATCTTTGGGCTGTGTTGGTGCAAACCAATGCAGACAATCAAAGACCGTTGGGCCGCGTCGCAGCAAGCAGGTGACAAAGTTAAACCGTAGTTGCAAAACTATTCCCAACGCAGATGGTGTGCCCGAACAAGTTTTGTAGTTTCAGTGCCGGTGGTGTTTGCTACCAGTTTTGAACTCCAAACTTCGGACGCCGTGTTCGAAACGATGTCAGACATGTTGTCTGATATCAATTATGGAGGTTGACTGTGAGTCTCGATCTGAATGGCAAAAAGGCCGTCGTAGCCGAAGTAACTGCGCAAGTTGCAACAGCGCAAACTATCGTCGTGGCCGAATACCGTGGCATCCAGGTTAGTCACTTGACACAACTCCGTGCAAAAGCGCGTGCTCAAGGCGTGTACTTGCGTGTGTTGAAAAATACACTCGCGCGTCGCTCCGTCGAAGGCACTGTGTTTGCAGGCCTTGCTACCGAAATGACCGGCCCGTTGATTTATTCAATTTCAGCCGATGCCGTTGCAGCAGCAAAAGTCATCGCTGACTTTGCTAAAACCAACGACAAACTGGTTATTCGTGGTGGTAACTACGCTGGTAAATCACTGGATAAAGCCGGTGTTGCAGCGTTGGCAAGCATTCCAAGCCGTGAAGTCTTGTTGGCCCAGTTGATGGGTATCATGCAAGCACCGGTTTCCGCATTTGCACGTGGTTTGGCTGCTTTGGCAGCCCAAAAAGAAGGCCCTGCTCCAGCTCCGGCTGAAGCAGCAGCTGAGGCGTAAGCCAAGGCTTCGTACCCTTGCGGTACGGTCTTTTTGAGTTAGTACTAATCGGTGTAATTATTAAATCATTTTCGTCGCTTTGTGTATTGGGAAAATCCAAATCGCACTGTGACAACAGGAGTTTTAAATGGCAATTAGCAAAGATGATATCTTAGAAGCAGTTGGTGCAATGTCTGTTATGGATCTGCACGATCTGGTTAAAGCATTTGAAGAAAAATTTGGCGTATCCGCTGCAGCCATGTCGTCTGGCCCTGCTGCTGCTGGCCCAGCCGCTGTGGTTGAAGAACAAACTGAATTCACCGTGATGTTGGCTGACTTCGGCGCGAACAAAGTTCAAGTGATTAAAGCCGTGCGTGAAATCACTGGTCTGGGCTTGAAAGAAGCCAAAGATCTGGTCGATGGCGCACCAAAAGCAGTTAAAGAAGGTGTTTCAAAAGCTGACGCAGATGCTGCCAAGAAAAAATTGGAAGATGCTGGCGCGAAAGCCGAAATCAAGTAATTGGTGTATATTGGGCGGCTGTTTGGCCCATAAGCCAAAGCACGGCGTTCTTCTCGTGAGAGGGAACCCGGCTTTGGCTGTTTTGTCGTCTGTTTCTTGCGATTAACCTCGGAGGGCAGAAACTTGAGGTCTTGTTTTTGGCATGGTTTTTCAATGATTTATTAAATTACTTGTAAAAAAGATGCAAAAAACGAACCCTGAATTTTCTATCCTTCCTGCCACTCACGGAGTGTTCATGCACTACTCATTTACTGAGAAGAAGCGTATCCGCAAATCGTTCGCGAAGCGCGCCAACGTTCACCACGTTCCGTTCCTTCTGGCGACCCAGTTAGAGTCTTACGAGACTTTTTTACAAGCTGACAAAGCAACGTCAGCGCGTAAAAGCGAGGGTTTACAGTCGGCATTTACTTCCATCTTTCCTATCGTATCGCATAATGGTTTTGCGCGACTCGAATTTTTATCCTATGTGTTAGGAGACCCGCCGTTTGTCGTGAAAGAATGTCAGCAGCGAGGCCTCACTTTCGCATCGCCTTTGCGTGCCAAGGTACGTTTGGTGATTTTGGATAAAGAATCGCCGACCAAGCCTGTGGTCAAGGAAATGAAAGAACAAGAAGTCTATATGGGCGAATTGCCCTTAATGACGAGCACCGGTTCTTTCGTGGTAAATGGTACAGAACGTGTGATTGTTTCACAATTGCACCGCTCACCCGGTGTGTTTTTTGAACATGATCGCGGCAAGACCCATTCCTCGGGCAAGCTGCTGTTCTCGGCGCGGATTATTCCTTATCGCGGCTCTTGGCTCGATTTTGAATTCGATCCGAAAGACATCCTGTTTTTCCGGGTGGATCGTCGGCGCAAGATGCCCGTCACGATTTTGCTGAAAGCGATTGGTATGTCGCATGAGCAAATTCTGGCCAACTTCTTTGTATTTGATAATTTCACGCTCCGTTCCGATGGCGCGGAAATGCAATTTATCGCCGAGCGCTTGCGTGGTGAAGTGGCACGTTTTGACATTACCGACAAAGAAGGTAAAGTCATCGTCTCCAAAGACAAGCGTATCAATGCGCGTAATGTGCGTGATATTCAAAACGCAGGGATCAGCTATATCTCGGTGCCGGAAGACTATTTATTGGGCCGCGTATTGGCGACCAATATGGTGGACCCGAACACCGGCGAAGTGGTGGCCAATGCCAATGACGAGCTGACCGAAGAAGTGTTGGCGCGCTTGCGTGAAGCACGCGTGGTCGATATCCAAACCTTGTACACCAATGATTTGGATCAAGGCGCGTATATTTCGCAAACCTTGCGCATGGACGACACCGCCGATCAAATGGCGGCCAAAATCGCCATCTACCGTATGATGCGTCCTGGTGAACCGCCAACCGAAGAATCGGTTGAAGCCTTGTTCAACGGTTTATTCTATAGCGAAGATCGTTACGATTTATCGGCAGTGGGCCGGATGAAATTCAACCGCCGTATCGGGCGTGATGAATTGCTCGGTTCGATGACCTTGTCGGATGAAGACGTGTTGGCTGTGATTAAAATTTTGGTGGAACTGCGTAATGGTCGCGGCGAAGTCGATGATATTGATCACTTGGGCAATCGCCGCGTGCGTTGCGTCGGTGAATTGGCGGAAAACCAATTCCGTGCCGGTTTGGTTCGGGTTGAGCGTGCGGTTAAAGAACGTCTGGGCCAAGCTGAAACCGACAACCTGATGCCGCATGATTTGATCAATTCCAAGCCGATTTCGGCAGCGATTCGTGAATTTTTCGGTTCGTCGCAATTATCGCAGTTTATGGATCAAACCAATCCACTGTCCGAAATTACCCACAAGCGCCGTGTATCGGCACTGGGGCCGGGCGGTTTGACGCGTGAGCGCGCGGGCTTTGAAGTGCGCGACGTGCATCCAACTCAC
>JBKJLF010000675.1:0-12551 GCA_046597185.1 Burkholderiaceae bacterium
TAATGTTTTTAACATTAAAGCTGATGCCAGTTGGACGGGGCCAAAGGAAAAATTCTATGTTTCCGAGACGGTTAATCATAAAACAGTTTGGGTTTGGGATTACTTTCGTCTTTATCCGAATGTTTCGGAAGCATTGAAGGACAGGACGAAATTTCTAAAAGAAAATCCCAGATATGCGAAAAATGGTTTATATGACCCTGGCGTGAAGGGGGATTTTAAGAAGGAAATAGAGGCTTTGAAAAAAGCAGGCTATGCAACTGATGCTAGGTATGTTACCGAAATGGTCAAGATGCGGGATTGCCCAATGATGAAGACTGCTATCAAGAATGCGCAAAAACGTGGTTGTGGCCCGGTTTTGCCGAAAATTGAAGTGCGTTTGATTGATGGTGCGGGCGTCAATATAGCCGATGCAAAAATAAGTTTGACTCGCAATGGTAAGACGATTGAAACGAAGACCAATGAGTCTGGACATTTCAATATTGCCATTTCGGGCGATAGTGGTGATATAGAACTAAAGGTATTTGATAACGATACCCATCAATGGATTACCCTCGATCCAATCAAAGCGCCCAATCCACCTGTGGATATGAATATAACCTTGATAGCACCAACATTTACGGTACATACCAGTACGCGTGAACATGCCAAACCGGAGTCCAAGGACAGCAAATCGGCACCACCCGCGCCAGCACCCAAGCCTGCACCTGCTGCCAAACCAGCGGCCCACGTCGGGGCGGCGGCGCATGCCGCGAATCCACCTACTCATACAGTTGTCGCTGGCGATACTTTGTTGAAAATCGCTAAACTTTACACAATGAGTTATAAGTCTATTGCACAAGCCAATCAGATATCATCGCCTTATATTCTTCGGATTGGGCAGGTTTTGAAAATACCCAAAATAGGTGGTGAGGCGAGCGTACCCGCATCCACTTCACGTTCATCAAGTGGGCAACCCGGTGCATTGGACAGGATGCTAAGTGATTTAATTGCAATGGGAAAAAGTGCGCTGGATGTAGTCTACTATCGCGATGAAAAGAAAACGCCCCAAACAGAGGTCGCCAATAGAAAGCAAGCACCCTGGATGGTGCATGCTGAAGCCGAATTTAAAAAAGGTGTTAAGCGAGTTCCGGGGGCGGGTGTTGATTCAAACATTATCGAATATTTAAAAGTAACTAATTTGGCAGGGGGTGCCGCAGCAAGACGTGATGAAACACCTTATTGTGCTGCGTTTGTAAATTGGGTTTTGGCCAAAGAAGGCATTGTTGGGGCTGTGGCACGTCCCACTCAAGGAAATGCAGCGCCAGAATTATCTGCTCTTGCACTGAAATTTAGAGACTGGGGGCGACCGACAAAAGATAATAAGCCAGCGTTTGGTGCGGTTGCACTAATTAGAATTGAGCCGATAACCACGCCGCCCGTGTATCATGTGACTTTTGTTGCTGGGATGAAAGGGAATTTGATAGCAACCCTTGGCGGCAATCAAGGCCATGCGCACGAAGTCAGCCATAGTCATTGTCGTGCGAGTTGGGTAATCGCTTACCGTTACCCATCGTCTTACCCGCATTATGAAGAAGATTATGTTTTGCAGGATATTAAAAGTGATCATGCGACCATGACTGCGGCGTCAACTCATTAAAATAGGAATAAAAATGAATAAAGTTTTATTAATTGGTGCGTTTAGCCTTATGCCCAACTTGTGTTTTGCATTTGATGGGGAATTGCAGTTTTCAAAAAAAGAGCGTGGAATTACGCATACCCTAAAGGTAAAAAATTGGAAAATAGATAATAAAAATACCCCATCATTTGACTATGTTTATAGTCATACAGGTGCTACTTGCAAGTATGAAATTCAAGGCAGAGCGCAAGCATTGATGGAGGATAATGGTGAACCCACTGTGATGAACGGAAGCGGCCCCGATGATGAGCCACAAGTCATCCCTTTTTATGATGATAAGACTCAGGTTGATTTTTCTTTTCCTTATAAAAAGAAAAAGGAAGGTGAATATATGGCCTTTATGAAAACATTTGCGGCTGCCATGCTCAAGGATACTTGTGTTAAAAAAGTGGGGCTGTTTGAGGTGAGTTTTTTTAAAACGAAAAAATAACCAATGGAGATTTTTTTCGTGGACGTAGCATTATGATAAAATCCTTTTTTGTTGGCAACTTGCTTTTAAGCTCTTCCACCAGTACAGCAGCCGAGCATGGCAAGGCGTTTTCTTCATTTGCCTTGCCAAAACGCGAAGACCCTTTTCATGTTGCTGCGGGCAATTTTATTGGTGTCGAAGGGCAATTATGTATTGTCGGCAGCATCTTTATCGATAGCGAAGCCCGCTCTTACGGCATCACTCTTTTGCTGGACGTGAACCGAAAAAAGCCGCTATGGGAAAAAACCATCAAGCCAGCGGAAGGTGATCGGGATTTGAGGTTTAACGCTGCATGCAGCAAGGCAATCATCTTTATGGCAGTGCAAATTCGACTATCTACAACGCCAACCAATCCTACGCCAGCATCTTCAAGTTTGATTTGCAGGGACGAAAAATCAAATCAGCCTCGCTTGAAATACCGGGTGGCCAGGCGTTTGTGCTGACCACCGGCATGGTCGATAAGCAATTGATGACCGTGGGGGCCAGCCAGGAAATTGGCGCAAAACTGGGCGTGGAAATGTATTCGGTGTTTTTGTCGAAATTTGATGAATCATTGAAATTCTCCAATATGCCGGCTAATTGGGTTATTGCGTATCGCTACCCGGCAGACTACCCACATCATGAAGAAGATTATGTTTTGCATGACGTAAAGAGCGATCATGCAAAAATGACAGTTGCATCAACTCATTAAATCAGGATTTGTTATGAAGAAAATATTAGCTGTTTGGGCGCTGGGCATGACTCCCGGTTTGTGCTTGGCATTTGATGGGGAATTACAGTTTTTAAAAACCAAACTCGGCGTTGAGCATGTGGTAAAAGTGAACAATTGGCGCGTGGACAAAAAAGGCGTGCCTTCATTTGATTATGTTTACAGTCAAAAAGGCGCGTCTTGTAAATATGAGGTGCATGGCACCGTAGAGGCGCTGATGGAGGATGATGGCAAGCCTTTGGTGATTAACTTCGAAGTTGCTGGCGGTGGTGAGCGCCAAGTCATGAGTTTTGAGGATAAAACAGTGTCATTTGCCTTTCCTTACCAGAAAAAGGATGTGGGTAAATACATAAGTTTAATCCAGACCTTTACACCGGAGATGCTGAAAAGCAGTTGCATCAAAAAGGCAGGGCGGTTGGATATCGAATTCAAGGGCGGCAAATAAGCGTAGCAAATAATTGTGTTTCTTAATATGAGTGATTATGAAAAAAATATTGTGGTGTGTGTTTTTTTTCTTAGCTTTGGAAGCTGCAGCGGCAGAACATGGCAAGGCGTTTTCTTCTTTTGCATTACCCAAGCGCGAAGAGCCGTTCCATGCCTCGTCTGGTAATTTTATTGGTGCCGATGGGCAATTATGTATTGTCGGCAGCACGTTTATCGACAGCGAAGCCCGCTCTTACGGGACTATTCTTTTGCTGGACGTGAGCCGAAAAAAGACGCTTTGGGAAAAAACCATCAAGCCAGTGGAAGGTGATCGGGATTTGAGGTTTAAGGCTTGCATGCAGCAAGGCAATCATATTTATGTCAGCGCAAATTCGACCATCTACAACGCCAACCAGTCCTACGCCAGCATCTTCAAGTTTGATTTGCAAGGCAGAAAAATCAAATCAGCCTCGTTAGAAATACCGGGAGAACAAGTGTTTGTTCTGGCCACAGGCATGGTCGATAAGCAAATGATGGCCGTAGGGGCCAGCCAGGAAATTGACGAAAAGCTGGGCATGGAATTGTATTCGGTGTTTTTGTCGAAGTTTGATGAGTCATTAAAATTCTCCAATAAACTGATCAAAAAAGGCGGCTTTCACAATGGCACCAGCATGCGGATTTTGGAGAGTGGGGTGCTGGTGGGTGGCGACTTTTTCCAGCAAAAAGTCAAGATCGGTGAAGGGGATGTCAATGATTACGCCAATTCCAAAATCTCGTTTAATGGCAACTATGTTTGGAGCACGCGGCCCCAGCCGCCGAAAGTGAACGATGTGGCCAGTGCCATATCTGATTCGGACGAGGTTTCTTCGCTCTCCGGCAGCAAAAACAAATCGTATTTGCGCACCCTGGATGCGGCGGGTAAGCTGGTCTTCAAGAGTGATTTTGATAGCAAGTATTGTCAAACCGATCAACTGGTGCGGGAAGGGGATTTTTTGTATGCGCTACGCCGGGTTTGCGATTCGACCGAGCGAAAGCTCACTCTGCTGGAGATCGATGTCAAGAGCGGCAAAGAGCGCGAAATCAAGACGCTCAAGCATGCGCCGGAAAGGGTCTTTTTCAATCAGGGGCATATGTTTGTGTTGACAAAAAATGGCGATGGGAATTTGGAAATCGAGTATGATTGATCTTTAATTTTGGCCTTGAATTAAGCTCACGCATATTTCCAAAGGCGAAAGCTATTCGCCTTGTTTGAAATCCTTTGGGCTGTAATTTTCTTTTGCCGCCAAATGCGGCGTTGGGTATCGAAAAATGAGTCAATTCATAGCACTACTACGCGGCATCAACGTCGGCCGGGCCAAGCGGGTGCCGATGGCAGAGCTGCGCACCTTATTGGGTGAACTCGGCTATAGCGCCGTCACGACGATTCTTAACAGCGGCAATGTGGTATTCGATGCCAGCATTGGCACGCCAGCACAGCATGCAGGGGCAATTGCCGCTGCGATTGCTGCCCAGATGAATGTTGACGTGCCCGTCATCGTGAAGTCGGCCAAGGAGTTGGCGGCTATCGTTGCGGAGAATCCACTGGCCGGGAACGCTGCGGATCATTCACGCCTGCTGGTCGCTTTCGCCCAAGACGACAAGGCTTTGGCCACGTTGGATGCAATCACGGCCTTGGTGCTGCCGCCGGAGCAATTTGTACTTGGCAATCATGCGGCTTACCTCGATTGTGTATCCGGTATATTGGAAAGCAAAGCGGGGGATGCTTTGCTGGGAAAGATTGGCAAAGCGGCCAACGCGACCACCCGAAATTGGGCGACGGTACTCAAGCTGTACGCTTTGGCCCTGTGAAAATTATTGGGCCAATTGCCATACCGCATTCGGCAAGGGCAGTCGGGTCGAGCTTCATTGCCAGCGCAGTACTGCTGGCTACCATATAGCGAGCAAAACCGTGTTCGCTTAAGCCAAATGCGCGCCTCGTTCCAGCTTTGCTTATACACGCTTTGGAGGCGGGTTGGGCCGCTTCCTGCGACGATGATGCGTGATTGAATTGACGTTGTTACGATGGATTTGGCCAATTCATCGGCGTGGTCTTCCGATACCACCAATTCCGGTGCGAAGGCAATATCGATTGACCCGGCCAGTTTTAGTGCCTGCATGATGATGGTGGCGGCATTCAGTGAGGGGGCAAGCCGAAAATCTACAAATTTTTGCTGCGCAATCGGGCGCTCATTCAGATAGCCAATAAAGTGGTGCTTGCGTCGTAAGCGGCTTGGCATGAATGGCTGCCGCCACCTTGACGATGCCATCAATGTTTTGCTGATTGAGCACAAAGCACAGTGCCACGGTATCCGGTTCCGGGAAATGCGTCTTGAGCAGTGCGGGTTCGATCAGGCCCCTCACACAATTTTGGAATGGATCACCTTGCTCAAACTGGTGTTGGAGTTCGGCTAGGTCGCTATCGTTGCCAGCGTTAGCAATGCCGGTTTGCCATTGATTTTCGGCTGACGGTTTCTTCCACCTCGTCAGTTCTTGCGGCCAGCTCTTTGCCAGTGAGCTCATTTATCAAGTAAATATCATTGATAAATATTTGATTTTTGCCAAAAGGCAGCGTTACGGTGGATTTTTTACTCCTCCCCATCCCCCGCACTAACCTTGGGCGGCTTCTTCGCTTCCGCATCAGCCTTTTTCTGCAACTGCTTGGCGCGCTCAAAAAAGCTCTCCACACTATGATTGGGTGATACCCGAAAAACCGGCGGCAAAATCTGGCTCATATACGGCTCATCGGCCAAAATGCCGGCGCGCTGGTAGTTTTCCATTAAATTAAACCCCCAGGACAAGACCACCATCATCCAGCCCACCAGCGTGGCGCGGCGTTGGTAGTGCGGTACCACGGTGATGATGTGATAGCTGAGCGCAACGATGATGATGGCGTTGACCGTTAAGCTGGAGTAAGCGGTCAAAAATTCGAGTGAAAACGCATAGCCCAGCGTGGTGCTGAGCAAGTTCCATATTTCAAAAGCCGCATAAGCGCAGCCCGCAATAAATACATGCCGCCCCAGGCGCGGCTGGCTGTCAATTAAACGGTTTAATAAAGCCCAGCCCATGGCCCACAGCATGGCCACGCCCAAAATGGTGGCCAGCGCCAAAGCATAATTGATGGCGGTGTTTTCTTCGGTATTGAATAACCATAACTTGCCAACCGCAACCAGCGTCAACAAGGTAAAACCCATCATGCCGGGGCGTAAGCCCTCCCAATTATGATTGGTGGAATCAACTCTTTCCGCTGCCACCGGGTAATCGCCCTGGCGCAGGCGCAAGCGGCTGTGCCCCAGGCGAAATACCAGATCACCATCCAAACGCAATTGCTTGCAGTTTTGCTTGCCATACTCAATCCCATTTTGGCTACCCAAATCCCGTACCTGCAAACCCACTTCGGTGGCTTCAATTTGCGCATGGTGCGGCGCGATATGCGGATCATCCAGAATCACATCATTGTCATACGCTCGCCCAATTCGAATCGGTAAATCAGTATGGCGAAAGCGCGCCAACACATGATGGCTGCGGTTTAACACTTCAATAAAATACGGCCCCATCATGGCTGGCTCCCTTTGCCTAAAGCCTCAAGCAAAAGCTTGCTGATGCGCAAACCATTGTCATAGGACACGCCAAAGGTATCAAAACGGCTTTGCAAATTGCTTAAACTGCGGTTGGTGCTGGAGGTGAGCAAGGAAAAATCGTATAAGCCCTGAAATTGCCGATAAGCGCGCACACACAGCACCGCACGCATCGGCAACCAAGCATTTTGGATAAACATTTCCTGACATTGCGGCGGCGATACGCGGGTGTCGCGGGGGTTGCCAAAGGCTTCATTTTTAAACGAGGCACTCACCACCCGCGAGAAGCGAATCGCGTTGAGCCGACGGTTTTGGATTAATTGATGGCGCAGCGAAATGGCACCCATTTGTAAGCTCTCTGAAATAAACAGCGATGAATCCATCAGGCATTCGACCGTGTCGGTGGCAATGGTATTGTCAGCCTGTTCGTCCGAGCGGCCCCAGCAACGCATTTGATCCGATTCCCATACCGGTACCGGGTAGCGCCCCAGGGTTTTGAAATGCAGCGGCAAGGCTTTCAGCTTGTCGCTCAATAACTGCTGATGCGCCTGCAATTGCTGGCCGATAATGGCCTGGAAGTCGGCAGGTGCCTTTTTTTGCTGCGCTACGGTATCGAGCAATTGTTTGACAAAGCGCACCGGCACCAAAAAACTCACCAGCTCACCATCGCGCCGTTTCGCTACATTCACCCCGGCGACCATGCCATCTGCGGTAATATTCGGGCCGCCACTCATGCCTGCATTAATCGAACCGGTAAATAATAATTGCGGATACAGGCTGCGGTTGATGACGCCGTTATAGGTGCCCTCGGAAATGGTAAAACCTAAATCGAGCTGATTGCCCATTGAATATAAATATTGCCCCTGAATTAAATTCGGCTCGGAATCGGCTAGCGTAAATACCCCGTTACCATGACGCTTGACTCGCACCACCGCAAGGTCGTGAATCACGTCCACCGCAAGTAATTCAACACTGCCGACGTTTTGCTCGGTATCAATAAATTCTGCCACATAGGTTTGGGGTTCCCGCGCAATTTGCGATACCACATGGTAATTGGTGACCACCAGATCGGAATTGCCAATCAAAAAACCGGAACCTACCGAGGCTTTCGAACGGCCACTACGCACCAGCACCCGGATTTGTAGTAAATCACGCTTGGCTGAAGTGTACAGTTTTTGTGCCGCAGACGATGGCTGCACTGGCGGCGCTGCTGGTGCTGGCGTGGGGCTTGGTGTTGCAGCAACGGCCAAGCAAGGGCTTAGCGCGATGACTGCGAGCGTTAGCCATATGATCCAGGTGGTGCGGTAAATCAAACAGTAGGGTAGGTTCACGAGTTTTGCTTGGAAGTCGGCAGATATTGTTATTGTAGCCGATGGGGACCTATGCTTGACTGAAGTTCGACAAATGTTGTATGCCGGGAACGGGAAAACGCTACGCCGAGGTAAAGCAACAGTTTCAGGGGCTTTGTATTTGCGTTGCATCAAAACTTATGCAGGCGTTGTTATTCGGGCCCGGATTGCATGGTAAGGTAGCCGGAGGTTTCCCGCTGCACACCTGTACCATCGATTTGGCGCTTCTTGGCGTCGCGCTATTGCACCCTATTTGTTTGAGGAATTATCATGAAACAGCAATCTTGCCAAGTGTTTGACCGTATCGACGCCGTGGTCGATACCATTTTAGAACGGGTCGGTAACCGCATCATACTCGGCATACCGCTTGGCATTGGCAAGCCTAACCCTTTGGTGAATGCCTTATATCACCGTGTAGTGGCCAATCCGGCACTGCATTTAACGATTATTACCGCGCTCTCGCTGCAAAAGCCGCATGGCAGCAGTGAGTTGGAAAAGCGCTTTATAGACCCCTTTGTTGAGCGGGTATTTGGCAATTATCCCGAACTGGATTACGTTTTGGCGCGCCGTAGCAATAGTTTGCCGCCCAATGTGCGGGTGATTGAGTTTTTTGTAAAAACGGGCGATTACCTGAATAATGATGTGGCACAGCAAGACTTTTTGTATAGCAACTACACCAATGCGGCGCGTGATATGTTCGCCCAAGGCATGAATGTGTTGGCCCAGGCGGTGGCGGTGGATGGCGAGCGTTTATCGCTTTCGGGCAACCCGGATGTGACGCTGGATTTGTTTGATTTATTGAAAACCAATCCGGAGCGGCAGATTCTAAAAATCGCTTGTCATAATCTGGAATTGCCGTTTATGGAAAACCAGGCGGTGGTCAGCCCGGATTTATTTGATATCGTCCTGACCGATCAGCAATGCACGCACCAAATATTTGCACCGCCGAATATGAAGGTGTCCTTGCAGGATTATGCGATTGCCACCTACGCCAGTACCCTGGTGAAAGATGGCGGCACCTTGCAAATCGGGATTGGTTCATTGGGCGATGCAATTGCCAAGGCCTTGATTTTACGTGATCAGCACAATGACCATTATCAAGCCCTGATTGGGGATTTATTTCCGGATGGCATTCCGAAACTGGCTGAGAGCGGTGTCTTTAGCGAAGGCTTATACGGCTGTAGCGAAATGTTTGTGAATGGTTTTATGCAGTTGATCAAAGCCGGGTTGATCCGGCGCGAAGTGTTTGATCACCTGGGTTTGCAAACTCTATTGGATAAAAAAAAGATTGGCACCGAAGTCAATCCGGCCATGCTCACCGCGCTGCTGCAAGGGGATTTAATCAAGCCCTTGCTGCGGATTGAAGACGTGAATTTCCTCAAGCATTATGGCATCTTTAAACCGCAAGTGAAATGGATTAGTGGCCGTTTGCAAGTGGGCGATACCGCCTTGCTGGCCAATGTGGTAGAACCCGCCAGCCTGGCGGCGATAGGCGAGCATTGCCTGGGCACGCGCCTGAAGCGCGGTATTCTGATGCATGGCGGCTTTTATTTGGGGCCGCGCGATTTTTACCAGGCCCTGCGTGACTTAACGCCAGAGTTACGGCAAAAAATTGGTATGAGCCGGATCAGTTTTGTCAATAGCCTGGGCGATGATGCGCGCCTGTCCAAGTTGCAGCGGCGACATGCGCGCTTTATCAATACCACCATGGTGATGAGCTTGTTGGGTGCGGCATCGTCGGACAGCCTCGATTCCGGCCGGGTGGTCAGCGGTGTGGGTGGGCAATTTAACTTTGTTTCAATGGCCGATGCCATCTCGGATGCGCGTTCGATTTTGATGTTGCGCTCGACCCATTCCAGCCGTTCCAAAGTTTGGTCGAATATTGTCTGGAGCTATGCGCAAACCACGATACCGCGTCATTTGCGCGATATCGTCATCACCGAATATGGGATTGCCGATTTGCGCGGCCAAATCGATAGCGAGTGCGTCAAACGCATGCTGGCCATTGCCGATTCGCGCTTCCAGAATGACTTGCTGCAACAGGCCAAGCAAAACGGCAAGATCGAAGCGGATTATCAAATTCCGGAGTCGCAGCGCAATAATTCACCCGCCATGATTGAAACGCGCTTGCGTGGCTGGCGTGAAAAAGGCATCTTGCCCGATTTTCCGTTTGGCACCGATTTTACCGACGACGAAGTGGTGATCGTGCGCGCCTTGCGCAAGTTGAAAACCTCGGTTGGGCATCCACTGGAATTGATGCGTGTCATGCTCAACAGCTTTATGGACGAGCAAGAGATTCCGGCGCGTTATCTGGAGCGCATGCACCTGGATGACGATGAAATGGAAAGCATGAAAATTCGCCTCATGCGGCGCTTGTTTATTGGTAATTTTGGGTAAAGTTTAGGCGGCTACGTCATTCCCGCGCAGGCGGCGGTCCGGCGCGGGAATGACGGTGGCTGCGCTTGGAACGGCTTGCTTGGCCGGGGCAGGGTCGGCTTGGTTGGTTTTATTAATGCTTTCCGGTGCCTGTAATTGCGCCAATAAATCTTTAATCAAATTATCGGCTGGCTTGCCGGACTGAGTGCTGGCCGTGGCTTGGCCGGGGTTGGTTTGCGTGAGCAAGTCGAGCAAACGGTCACTGGCGTCGATAAAGTCTTGCAAGCTCGGTGGCGGTGGTGCAGAGGGTGCGCCAGCAGGGCGCGGGAAGGTGGCGTTGGGGCTGACACCAATGCCGGTAAAGCCGGTATTGCCGTTGGCAGCAGGGCGGGGCGCTGGCCCGGCCTGATTGCCTTGGCTGATCTGGCTGATATCGGTGCTTTGGGAAATATCCAATTCCGCTTCAAATTCAAATTCGCGCCCATCGCCGGTGGTGATGTGGCCGCTGCCAATTAAACTGGCATGTTGATCGCTATGAAACACGCTGCTCACGCTATTGCCATCGCTGGCTTGTTGGAACGAGGTATTGCTGGAACTGCTGAAGGAGAGATGATCAAAACTGATTTTGGCAGAAGCGGCGTCGGGCGTTAAATAAGTCAGTGATTGACGGGTGAGTTTGCTTAAAATCTCGGTTTCAGCCTTGATGGTTTCGGCATCCTGGCCGGATGCTTCGAGCCCTTGCAGGGCGCGGCCTTGGGGGGAAATGTCAATTTGATCTTTGTTGCCTGCACCACTCACACCAAAGCGGCTACCCGAAGGTGCACCAGAAGGCGCACCAGGCCGGGATTCAGCCACGCTCCGGCCGCCAGCCAGGGCTTTGGCAAGATCCAGCCCAGGTAAGACTTGGCTGGGACGGTTGGCGCTAATTGATTGCAGGCTCATGGCAGTATCCTTGGTTGTTACTGCCTGATATCGGCGGATTAACAAAAAACTTGAGCAGCGCGTAAAAATGTCCTACGGGATTTTATTCTTTGGGCGTGGTTGGCGTGGTTGGCGTGGTTGGCTTGGGCAGCAGGCGCACACGCGGTGGTTCGCGCAACTCGGGTGCCAGCGGCTGCAAAGGCTTGCCACCGCCGCCAATATTATCTGGCCCATTATTATCCACCACGGCCAGTGCCGCCACGATGCGCTGCAAGTCGCGCGTCCAATGGGTATTGTCACGCACTCTTTGCTCTATCTCATAACCCCAATCGGCTTTGAATTGCGCCCGAAACGAGCCATTGGGGCCGGTTTCTGCCGTGAGCGCAAATGAAGCGCCCAAGGTATCATCGACCACGTAGGCACCATAATTTTGCAGCGTCCATGCCAGCATTTTGCCCGGTTCGGTTTCCAGCCCCAAACTGGCCAAACTTTTATTGGCGGGTATCGCCAACAACGCGCCCATTTTCAGCGCAGTGGGTGGTGCGTCAGTGTCGTCGTTCAAGTTGACGTTTTGCTTGCCTTGGCGCAAGCTGCCATAATGGCCCACGGCATACGCATCTGCCGCAATGGCGGGCCAGCGAAAACAATCATGCTTGCTGCGGCAAGCGTGTAATGCCTGTTTGGCATACACATCGATTTTTAAGGCATGGCGTGGTGCCGGGCCGCCGGGGCGCAATTCACCCAGGCGCAAGCTGCCACCAAAGGCCGATAAGCGCGAAGCCCCATGCGCGCCGCTGTGCCCGTCGCCATATAAATCGACCGGTGGAAATTTGATCACGCTGGTGGCCGGGCCACCCGCAACGCAACGGGTAAACGGCTGTGCCTGCAACAGAGTGCGGCGGTCGGCAGTGAGAAATACAGTGGAATTGTTTTTGTTATTGTGCGGCACCACGTAGTCAATCGGCACCCTTACTTCCATCAATAGATCGCCCGTGGCTTTGCAGCGGTCTTTGCC
>JBKJLF010000701.1:0-4385 GCA_046597185.1 Burkholderiaceae bacterium
GGAAGTGGTAACCTTAATCAGTGGGTCACTGCTGCAAGCCGGGCATACCTTCACCATTGAGGTAGAACCGGGTTTAACGCTGCACACCGTGCCAGAAGCGCTGACCGAAGCCTTGACCCGCATCTTATCGAACGTGCTTGACCATGGCTTGGCCGATGTGACAAAGGGTGTGCTGCGCATTACCGCCAAGGCAGCTTCCTTAGACGAGGCAGGTGCGGCAGGTGCGGCAGGCGGCATCGTCATTACCGTCAGTGACAACGGCGTAGGCATCGCTACGTCAGATTTGCCGAAAGTATTTGACCCGTTTTTCACCACCAAGAGCGGCATCGGCGGCCACGTTGGTTTGGGCTTGCATGTGGCGTTTAACCACATCACCCAGCGTTTAAAAGGCAAGCTGAGCGTGGCTAGTACCGAGGGCGAAGGCACGACGGTGACGATATACTTGGCACGGGCGTAGCGGCGCGGCGTTGAGAGGCGCAGCGCTACAACTTGCAAACTCAATTCATCTGGCGCAAGGTCGGTCAGGGTGAAGACATTTTTGGTCGTCAAAGCAGGTGCATTCAGATTGACGCTAGCCAAATCCAAGCGCTGGGCTGCCATCGCATTGCATGCGCTAGCCACCAAGGCGGCAATCAATAAGGGGCGGGTGAAACGAATAATTGTGCGATTCATTTTACGTCTTCTGTTGAGTCTATAGTATGTGTGTGGGGTTTAATTCTGTTGCGGTAGAGCAATGATGCAGCAAAGCAATCGCGCTGACAATCTACCAAAAGAACGAGTGAGTGAGAAGCCATTGTGCGAAATAGTACCGTTTCAATTTTGCCTTGGTCATAGGGCATTCGACCCCAGTTCATTCGCACGCCAATTTGCAGGTATGATGAATACCATGACGCAAAATGCCACGCTACGACACACTCAATAGATGATTCATAAGTAACTTTATTTTGCAAATTTGAGACTATATGCACGTAATCAGTGACTGGTACGACGATATCGGTGGTTCCGTTTGCAAACGGGCCGCTGCGGCATTGACGCAGTGGCTGCTTGGGTTGATGCAATGCGCCTTGCTGTGCTGCCTGTGTGGCCTTGGCGCAACGCATGCGGCTGAAGCGCCGCCCACCCCCACCCCAGAGCGCTTGGCGGCACCTCGCTGGGCGCAATTGACTGACACGGTGTTTTCGCATTTGAGTGTGGAACAAGGCTTACCGAATTTAGCCGTCACCGCCTTGGCCGAAGATGCTAACGGCTTTATCTGGGTCGGCACCCAAGACGGTCTGGCGCGGTGGGATGGCTACCACTTTAGGGTCTATCGACCCGACCCCAAGAATACAGGCAGCCTGCGCGACTATTATATCCGCACCATGCATACCGACGCCCGTGGGCGGCTATGGATTGGCACACTTAACGGCGAGTTAGCGCGATATGACCCCGAGCATGATCGCTTTATTCACATTGATGCAGCAGCCAAAGCCGATGTTAAAGGCGTGTATGGCGGCATCGTCTCCATTGCCGATGATGGCAACGATGGCCTTTGGGTTGGCAAGTCTAATGGCCTGCATCGTCTTATGCCTGACGGCAGCTTCAGACATCTGCGGCGTGACGCCATCAACCGCATTCCCAGTAACTATGCAGGAAGTCTCATGCGTGACCATGCTGGCCGCCTGTGGCTTGGTACCGACCACGGGCTGGCGGTGCAAGAGGGCAAGAGTGAGCGCTTCATCCCCGTGTCTTTAGGTACCGTACCCGATCGTGAACTTGGCATTTCGAGTATTGTGCAAAGCACCGATGGCAAGGTCTGGGTGGGTACTGGCCGACATGGCGTGTTCGTGATCGATGCGGCTACTGGCAGCGTTACTGGCCCAGCCACCCCTTTGCAAATACCGATTGAAACAGAAAATATGCCTCGTGATGGACGTAATAAAGATGAACCTAATGAGCTTTATAACGAACCTATAGGAACCATGACCGAAGCACACACAGGCGAAATCTGGATCGGCTACGGTCGTAATGGCATACTCATCGTTGATAGCACCACCAAACAGACCCACCAGATTCGTCACGATATTACGCTGCGCACGGGCCTCTCCGACAACAGGATCGGATCCATGTTGCGTGACCGCTCAGGTATGCTGTGGATCGGCACCCAGACCGGTCTTAATCTTCATGATGCGGGGCAAAAAGCCATCATTAGCCTGTTTGGCGGCCCAACTCGAAAGGGGCGCCTTCTTGATGCCGACGTAATCTCCGCTACCCCCATGCTCGATGGCAGCCTCTGGCTCGGCCTAGCTGGTGGCGGGTTAAATATCATCAACCCCGCAGCCACCCAAGTGGCATGGTTGGCTGCCGACACACGAAACCCCAAAACTGCCCTGCCCAAAAGACCAATTACCGCAATAAGCTTGGGAGAAAACAATGCCGTGTATTTTGCAACTAGGGCCGGTCTATATCGCGGCGATCTGCTTGGCAGGCAAGTTAAGCGCATCACTTTGCTGCCGAACGATACCACCGAAGGGCTATCTACAATGCTGGTCGATGGCAGCACACTGTGGCTGGGCCGCTCTGACGGCTTATGGCGCGTGGATATGACGGGCGAGGCAATGCAGGCGCAGATACAGCGTCTGCCAGTACCCATACCGGGAGCCATCGTGGTTCTGAAACGCGCTGGCGACGGCGCACTGTGGGTCGGCACAAATAGTCGCGGCATGTACCGTTACGATCCGGCCACCCATGCCTTGCTGCATTTTAATGCTAGGCCGACTGACCCGGCGGGATTGTCGCATGGCAATATCGCAAGCTTCCTGTTTGACCGCAAAGGCCGCCTATGGGTCGCCACCCAAGGCAACGGCATCAACCTGCTGGCGAGGCCAGACGCGAAGGCGACTGGTCCGTTTCAACGCATTGGTATCCAGCAAGGGCTGCCCAATGGCAACGTGAACAAGCTGTTAGAAGACGCACAAGGGCGCATCTGGGCCAGCACCGACAACGGTTTGGCAGTGATTGACCCTGATACGCTTCTCGTGCGTGCGCTGGGCCCTGCGGATGGCGTGGCGATACCCTCATATTTTGTCAATTCTGGGGCCAAAACGGCACAGGGTGAACTGCTGTTTGGCGGCGCTGGTGGCTTAACCGTGGTGCGACCCGAACGCTTGAAAACGTGGAACTATCGCCCGCCCGTGGTGGTGACAGATGTGCAACTGGGTGGCAAGACCGTCATTTCCAGTCGATTGAATCGTGGTCAGCCCTTAAGTAGCAACTTGCTAACAATACAGCCCGATGCCAACAGCATTACAGTCGAATTCGCCGCACTCGACTATTCCGCCCCGCAGCAAAACCACTACGCTTATCGGCTTGACGGCTACGACAAAGACTGGGTTAACACCGATTGGACACGACGCTTGGCCGCCTACACCAACCTGTCGCCGGGCGACTATCGCTTACGCTTGCGCGGATCGAACCGCAATGGCGTATGGACGGAACAGGAAATGGTCTTGCTGATCCGGGTCTTGCCAGCGTGGTATCAGACTTGGTGGTTCCGCCTAATGGAAGTGATGGCCGCAGTGGCAGCGGTGTTTGCACTGGTGCAGGGCCGCACCCGGTATCTGCGGAAACGCCAGCGGGTACTGGAAACGCAGGTGCAGCAACGCACAGAGCAATTGCGCAAACAGCAGGTGGAATTGGTCGATGCCAACTTAGAATTGAACGAATCGAATACGGCGTTAAATGAATCAAACACTGCCTTAAACGATGCCAACACCGAACTCGTGCTCTCGGTAGAAACCCTGCGCCAATTGGGTGACATTGGGCGCGACATTACCGCCAACCTTGATGCGCAAATCGTATTTGAAGCACTTTATCAATACGTAGGCGGCTTATTAAATGCCCACGCATTAATGATTTACCGCATGAATCCGAGTGGCACAGCCCTAGACCGGGTGTTTGGGCGGGAGGATGGGCAAACGCTGCCAACAAGCCGTATCGCACTCGATTCCCCTACCTCCAACGCCGCTCAGGTAGTGCGTGAGCGGCAAGACTTGTTGCTCAATTTTGGTCCCGATGAAGTCTACCATAGCCACATTCCTGGCACGCGTTTAATGCTCACCGCCATGTTTTCGCCTTTGATTGTGGATGATCAGGTCTTGGGCGTACTGTCAATTCAATCTGATCAAGCGCATGCCTATGGCGAGCGTGAGCGCCTAATCTTCCGCACCCTGTCGGCCTATGGGGCCATCGCGCTTGCCAATGCCGAAGCCTTGGCCGCCTTGCATGCAGCCCAAGCACAACTGGTGCAGCAAGAAAAAATGGCTTCACTAGGCGGCTTAGTGGCTGGCGTAGCACACGAAATCAACACCCCGCTGGGCACGACAATGATGGCGATATCGGGCGCA
>JBKJLF010000799.1:0-4893 GCA_046597185.1 Burkholderiaceae bacterium
GAGATAATTGACTTGAAACACCCGCGTTTGCAGAGTAAGCGGACGAATATAAATGCGGCTTCCCTCCACTTTGTAGTCATAGCCATAAATTTCGCGAATCGCATCCAGGGCTTCGAACAAGGTCACATCTTTTAAATTGGCCGAAATACTGCCCGCCACCTCGGGGTGCAGCAACATGTTATAACGGGTATCGGCGGCAATGGCAGTAAAAAACTGCGCTGCAGGCACCTGGTTAAACGAAACACTAAAGCGCTCTTCTGGCACCTTGCGCGGTTTGGGCGCTGCGGCAATGCTTAGTGGTGGCAGCAGCGCCTTGGCCACGGCCTCAGCCTGGGCCGCCTGGGTCGCTTGCACTTGCTTCAACTCTGCCGCAATTTCGGCACGAATTTTGTCATAGGTTTCGCGTTGCGAACCGGGTGTGCTGCAAGCGGCCAAACCGCAAGCGAGCAAAAACAGGAATAGATAGGTAGGCATGCTTTAATAATCTTTCTGTAGGGTTTGGGCGGCTGGCTTGGCAGTGGCCGAACTCTTACGTTTTTCAATATCGGGATAAAGCTTTAATTTTTGCAGTTCCGTGCCATTTTTTAACACCACTTCATGCGCAGTGATTTTTATCAGGATGGCCCCGGCAAATTTTTCCCCGATATGCAGGGTTTGCCCACTGATCACCGCCACTTTACGGTGAGGCGATATCAAAACCGACTGCAACTGCGGTAATATCTGACCATTTTCTGTCGCATCAGTCGCATCCGGGCTGACATTGGCGGGGCGCGTCGGGTCGGGTAAATTTTCATCTCCGGCCCACACAGGCGCATACGCCAGCAAGGCTGCCAGCGCACTGCACACCAACCCGCTACGCCAATGAAGATTTACAAATTCAACCATTTTTTATCCAAACTCAACGTATAGATTTCGACTGACATGATCGCCTTCGGATAGCGATGCACATTCAATTGCAAATTCCCCCAATACACGCGCTGCGGCAATTTTTCCAGTGCCACCAAATACGCTAACAAATCGAGATAACTGCCCTCCACTTCCACAGCCACACCATGGCGGAAAATCGGGCCTTTTTCTTCTTCCACAGGTTTGGCCTCGGCTTTGGCATTGGTAGCCGCACTGGTACTGGCGCTGGTACTGGCGCTGGCACTGGCCGCAGCATTGGCAGTGGCATTGGCAGCCGGGCCAGCCAAGGCACCGGCGACTGCGCCAAGCAAGGTAGCCGGACTCGGCGAGGCACTCGCGCTTTCCTGCGGATGAATTTTCTCAAACAACTTTTGCACCGCATCCACGCCCAATACCCGGCCATTGGCTTCGGGCACAAGGGCGGGTCTGGGTGTTTTATCGATGGTATGCAAAGAAAGCAACACCAAACGACTATTTTGCTTGAGTACGCTTTGTAATAATTGTGGCACTTTTTCCGGGGCCACCAAGCCTTTTTGCTGTTCGCCTAAATTATTGTAAATGCGTTCGTACTCTTTCTTTAAAGTGTCCAGACGTTGTTTATTGTCGCGATCAGGGTCTACTGCAAACAAGGCGAGTTTCGCATTAATCTCGTCGCGTGCAGCCAGCATTTCCGCTTTGGCCTGACGCTGTTCGGCATCATAGGTTTTTTGTTTGAGCAACATCGGTTTCCAAACCATTGTGTTCATGATGACCCACAGAACCGCCAGCGCCGCCACAAACACCATGATGCGCTCGCGCAAGCTCATGGCATCGAGCTTGGCCATCAGGTCAGAGATACGTTGCTTCATTTGATCTCCCGACCATCTGGCCCAAATTGTACCGAATGCGCCTGCAGGCTAAACTCAATCGGCAAGCGACCCGGATCAATTGGCGCAACAGGGCTGGCAGCAGACGCTGGGGTGGCGGTGGCAGTGGCGGTGGCAGTGGCCGTGGCTGCAGCAGTCACATTGGCTGCCCCGGCTCGTGGCTGTTGCCCCCCCAACTTGGCCAACAAGGCCGATAAAGCCGCCGGATTACTAATCGCATTCGAAATATCTTTGGCATTAGCCAACACACTGTCAATACCCAAATTTTGACTCGGACTAACTGCGACCGGGCTGGATGTGGTGGCTGCGGTGGGAGTGGTGGCGGTGGTGGATGCGCCTGGCGCAGCAGTACTCGCGGGCGCGGCCTTGCGTTGCATGGAAAGACTATCGAAGGCCTTACCGCGCAACACTTCTTCGCTCGACAAACGCTGGAGATACTGCGGCAGCAAGACCGCTTGCAGTGCCTGGCCTTGCAAACCAATATCATTACCATGATCAGTGACCGATACCCCGGTCAACCAAATGCCTTCCAGCCGTTGCTGCGCAAAGGCGCGCAAATAGCCCGAATAGCCGGTTGCATTGCCAAAATCCCCATTTTTCAATTCAACCGTGACTTTCAGCAAACCGAATACCCGGGCTTCCATATCTTTAACTTGCGCTTCCAGCCGGACATTTTTGGCACGAGGTATTTTTTCGGCGGTCACGGTGGCCAATTCTTCCTTGGCCCCGCTGAGCAGGGTTTTGGCGCTCAGCGCGCGCAATTCCTTGGTATGGGTTTCATACACTACATAGCCGGTGGCGGCCAACATCACCAAGCTGCATGCAGCCAGCGCCAACATTAACACACGGGCTGAAAAATACTCTTTTTTCTTGCGTAAGCCAGGGTTATACAGATTGATTTGCGCACTCATGCCGCCACCTCTTCAGCGCGCAAAGCGGCACCCAAGGCCAAAAAATAACGCTGCTGCGCCTGCGCCTGTTGTAACTCGGGGAAATGGGAAAAATCCAACACGCTGTCCAGCGCCAGCATTTCCACTGGCATATACAAATTGGCGGCCAGATACGCATGCAGGCGCGGCCCCGCTTCAGCCAGCGGCGCGAGCATCAGCTTGGATAGGCCGACATAATGATATTGCCGATCGAAGTGATCCAGCGAGCGTTGCAGTTCAAGCGTAATTTTATCGTAGGCCGCGCTCAATGCCTCGCCGGGCGCTCCATTCAATTGCGCAAAGGTGACATCGACCCGGCGCGTCAGGTATAGGTCGCCAGCGAAGGTAATGGTGAGCAAGCCACCTTCATCATTAAACGAGAGCATGGCCAGACCGCGCCCTTCCGGTTCGGCCAGGGCAGAAATATTGCGTTGCGCCATTTCGGGCAAATCGATGGCAATTAAGGGAATATCCGCCTCGGCAAAACTGTTTTGCATCTGTGCAATATGTTGGTTACGTGCCACCGCCGCAAACACATTGCGCACCTTGACCGAGGCTTCCTTGTTCATCGGAATGTCGATCACATCCACGGTAGCCTGATCGACCGGGTAATCGATCAATTCCTTCAAGCGCCAGCGTACTGCGGTTTTTAACTCGGCCTCGGGTACATTCGGTGCTTCCACGGATAGCAATTGATATTGCGGGGCCGAAAGCAAGCTGGTGCAAGCATGGCTTTTGGCGGCAAATTCCTTGCCCATTTTTTCCAATAAGTTTTTTGAATCAGCAAGTTCATGGAAGGAACATTTGAGCACCTGGGGTTTGCCCTTGGCAGGAATCACATTGGCAAGGCACAAGCCATCACTGGAAAACGCAAACGCTATCCAGCCGGGGTTTTTCTTTGCTTTGCCAAACCATCCCATACTGTCCATCCCGCAATGAAATATGCCTTGATTCTACAATCAAACGACGGGCATCCTGTGCTATTTTAACTATGGACGAAAAACAAAGTCCGCATCGGCATGCAAGCGAGCGTTTTTATGCGCTTGGGGTGCTTAAATCTGGTGTCAAATACAACAGTCAATCGGGCCTCATCCACAAAAATCCCGGCGCATCGAGTTTAATACCCGTTAATACACGCTAATACACTTCGCGAATATAAATGACCGGGCCATTTTTATACACGCCCAAAGTTTGCCGCCCCAAGCCAGGCAACCAGCCTATTGTGGAATTCAAATTGAAGCTGCCTTTGGTGGTGATCGCAGGGGGGGTGATTGGCTTAACCAGACGTATCGTCCCCGCGCCGCCGCTGAGTGTGCCACTGGTAGCGGGAATATTCGTGGCCGTAACCATATTGCTGGCCACCACGCCCCCTGTGTGCGAAGTCAAGGTAAAGTTGCTGCGCACCAGCGAAGTACAATTATCCAGGGTATTGGTGACGTATTTGCTGCCATCCCAGTATTGCGCCGCAACGCTAACGGGCAAAGACAACAATTCCGAGCCATAGGCATTGGCAATACGCATGCGGCCATAGCGCAGTTTGGTAGTACCAAACAGCACGCTGGCCGCTGGCGTAATCGCGCTACCGTTGACCAGCGAAATCAAGGCACCGTCGCTATCGGCCACGCTCGCTTTTAAGGCAAAGGCATCATACGGGCCGACCGCACTGCTACCACGGGTAAAACTGTGCAATACCGTCATGGCAGTCGCACTCGAAGGCAGCGTTTGCAATAAACCGGGTGCCGCCAGTACCAAAGTGCCAGACCCGGTAACGCCCGTCGCCACGGTATAGGCATTGGTATCACCCGCGAACTTTACCATCTCACCAGCACTCACCGTACCCGTACCCACCACGGCAATACTGGTGCTGCCCACCGCATAACCGGTCGCGTCACTGGCATAGTAACGCCCGATCACGCCAGCGGTCCAGGTCGAAGCCGGTATGGTGGGGCTGAGGCTGGAATTCAAGGGATTAAACACCGTGGCCCCATTATTGTTATCCCCCAGCAAGGTAAAACTGGCCAGCGTGGCGTAGCCGGATTTATAACGGCTGAGCAGCACATTATTGCTGCTATAGGCGCTGACAGACAGCGCTTCGCCCAAAGCGGTTTGCCCCATATACGCAAAATTCGGGCAAAGCGTATCCAGCGCCGCTGAAACCGCGTAATGATCGGGATAAAATCGGCCAAATAAGG
>JBKJLF010000878.1:0-20761 GCA_046597185.1 Burkholderiaceae bacterium
TACGCATTGCCCAGAAGAGCGAGCAATAACACCTTGGTTTGGTAGCCGAGGGGCGCGGTGGCAGAGCGATTGCGCGAGATTTCTTGATCGGGGGGAAGTAAGAATGCGAGATTCTTGCGCCGAATTTTCAGCACACGATCTCGCGAAAATGAATGGGTTGATCAGTTTTTTACGAATTTCTTTCTTAAGAGCGAACCAGCTTACCATCCGCCCCCACCACCGCTTCTCCATCCTCCTTGTTAAACGCACCTTTTTGCGGCAAGGGCAAAATTTCCAGCACTTTTTCCGAAGGCCGACACAGGCGCACACCCAGGGCGCTCACCACCAATGGCCGATTGATCAAAATTGGCGTGGCCACCATCGCGGCCAACAAATCGGCGTCGGAAAGATCGGGGTTATCCAGCCCCAACTCGGCGTAGGGCGTGCCCTTCTCGCGCATCGCTTCGCGCACGCTCATGCCTGCCTTGGCGATCAAATCTGCCAGCACTTGCTGGCTGGGCGGGGTCTTGACATAGTCGATCACCTGCGGCTCAATGCCTGCATTGCGAATCAAGGCCAGGGTATTGCGTGAGGTGCCGCAACTTGGGTTGTGGTAAATGGTGACAGCGGTGTTATCCATCGTGTTTTGCTCCGTTTTAAAATAAGGGTGTGTGGTATGAATGAATGTGCCAGGCTCAGGTGGTTTTTAGCGTTTGCAGCCACTCATCCACCAAGGCATTGCCCGTCGCCGGCACTTTTTCAATCATCTGGCCAAGAAACGCTTCCATTTGTTCTGAAGCCCCTTCATTCAGGTAAAGCCTGCGCACGATCCACCAACGATCAAATACCGCTTCGCTGATGGCATCAGAACCGAGCGCATGGATTGCCTGCGCATCGGTATTTAAAAACTCGTACTCGCGTAAGCGTGCCAGGTAGAGCAACTTGATCGCCACCTCAATATCGGCCATGTGCCAAGCCGAAAGGTCGGCGTATTGACGACTGGTGAGCCATGGTTCCAGCACCAGACCGGAATACTCGCTATCAATGCGCGCCGAAAACTGGCGGAATGCATCCACATTAGGTTCGATTAAATAATAAACAGTATGTTCCATGGCGATCCCCAATCAATTTATTCAAGCCAAACCAGGTTTTTTACGTCCAATGCCAGCCGAGAGCCGTGCCATTGGCCGCTCCACCCACTGAAACAATAAAGCACCCACCCCATTCGAAAGTACCACACAAAACGCGACCAATAACACCAATTGCCAATAATTGCCAGGTAGAACCCGGTTTGACAGGAATTTTAAGCCACCCAAAACAAAACCATGAAACAAATACGTGCTGTACGACGCATCACCCAGATACGAAAAGAAATTCACCACCCGGTTGTTGGCCGCGCTTTGATAGCTGGCCGCAATGAAAACACAGCCAGCCGCCATCAGCAAATCGAAAGCAAACTCGGCAAAGTCGGCCACGAAATATTTAACCAGCGTGCCGCTGGTGATCAAAATCAAACAAGCGACCACGGGCAGCAGCAATTTTTCGCTGGCAAAGCTGAAGTGGATTTTGATTAAGGCCAGCAACATGCCGCAGACAAAAAACAGCAAAATGCGATCGGCATAAAATGCGAACAGGGTAGAAATTTCCTGCACTGAATGATGCGATACGGCCAGCACAACGAAAATAAGCACGCTCAGTATCAGGCCGATGCGGCGTGAGAAAAACATCGACAGCCCAAACACCAGGTAGAAAAACATTTCCAAATTCAGCGTCCAACCTTGCGCCAACACAGGCCGAAAATTCTGGCCTTCGCCAATATAGGGGATAAAAAGCAGCGATTTGGCTAAATTAAGCAAATTGTAATCGGCACTGAAATGGATTTTATTGATGTATTGCAAGGCAGTGGCAATGGCGTAAATCGGCAAGATGCGGATCAGGCGACGAATCAAAAATTCGCTCGCTTTGCCATGCACACCAAAGGATTCATATTGGGTCGTGAGCATGATGAAGCCACTGATGCCAAAAAACACATACACGCCCACAGCACCAAATGCTGGTAGCGACTCCAAAGGCAGTGCGTTAAATTGCGGGTGCGCCGCCCAGCCGCGATAAATATTTCTGGCCGAATGCTCAACAACGACCAGCGTGGCCGCGATAAAGCGCAGCATTTGAATGCCTTGATATTTTTTCATTGGTTTGGGTGCGGCTTAGGGCAGATTGAAAACGCATCAATTATAGCCGCTAACAAGATTAAAACGACGCCGATCACATGCGCGCTGAATCACGCTCATTTCGCAAATCAACCAGGCTTTCGTGGTGGCTTACCAGTTGTTGCCTTATAATAAAAAAATAAGGCGTGCAAACTTTAGTTCAAAGGCGAAACAGCGATGAATGATGGCAACACCAGCAAAAGTAGTGAAATAGCACATGTCAAAAAACCATGTTGATAAAGGTACGATATGAAAAATACGCCCCCGCAAACGGGCCGGACATTCCCTGGATACGCCTGTGCGGGCGCTGGCTGGCCGTGGCCGGGTTTGACGTACACACTCATGTGCGCGTACATGTGGGGCAAGGCATTGTTATTTTAATACCGGAGGATGCCGACTAAACCCGCTTTTCATCGCCCAGGCTTGTTGCTGCCGCAAGCGATGTTACCAGGCCTCACGCTGGCCAGCGCGTGAGGCCTGGTAAAAGGTTTACCCCGCAAAGTGGCGCTGGAATACTATTTGTTGCTCTATAATACGAAAAACAAAACAGGCGGACAGCACAACACCACACCGTGCCGAACCACCACCCGGCCAATATCTGGTTCAAACCACCGCAACCACCACCAAGGAGAATATCAATGTTAACCCACACAAACCGCAAACCCTATTTTAAGCAGCACGCGCTGGCATTTTCTGCCTTGGCCTTGTTTGCCATAACACCAACTTGGGCCGATTCCGCAGTGTCCACCTGCTTTGGCGAAAAACATGCTATGCCTTTGGGTAGCCAAATGCCTTTCTTTAAAGCCGCAGTCGGCAAATATGAAGGCTATTTTCTGCTGGATTACGGCTCCACCGCTTCCACCATCGACCCCAATGCCTTTATCGGCGGCAAACCCGAGCAAGTAGCGGGCACCACCAACCAATTTGATGATTTCAATTTTTTTGGCCCTTGGGGCCGCGTCACTCTCAGCGTCCAAAACCATAGCAATATTCAAGGTTTGGGCAGCATTAAACAAGCCGGCATACTTGGTAACGACTTCCTCAGCCTTGGCATTTTCACACTCGATTATGCCAACCAAACCCTCTATAAGGCGCTTGAAAACAACTTCTGCGCGGATGCAGATTTACGTGCTGTCGGCTTTAAAGCCGTTTCTTCCGCCGGCTATTTTTCCAATGACAAAGAGAAGCTAAACAATAACTGCACGCCCAACATTCCCACCATTCCCATTAAAATCGGCAAAGTCACGGCAGTAGCGCAAATCGATCCGGGGTATGACGATGTACTCTACAAG
This sequence comes from Burkholderiaceae bacterium, assembly GCA_046597185.1. Taxonomy (GTDB): domain Bacteria; phylum Pseudomonadota; class Gammaproteobacteria; order Burkholderiales; family Burkholderiaceae_D; genus CAMBDR01. Next base: position 3,482 of record JBKJLF010000878.1, read on the forward strand.
CACTCGGTCAATATCAATCAGGCATTGTACAAATCCTTACTTGCTGGCGGCGTCAAGTTACTTGCACAGCCCAGTAACAATTTCTCCTTGAGCACCTGCGTTAGCGGCTTAAGCGAGGCCGTAACAGCTTACAAACTGGATAAGGGCAGCAACTTTGAAATAACCGGCACCGATGGCAACCCGGTCAGCGTCACACCCAATGCCTTCATCTTTGTCAAGCAAACCCCGGCGGGTGCAAAAGCCTGCGGTGGCATCGGCACCTGGCAAATACCTGCGGCACAATTCGGTGCGTCCTTTTTGAAGGATGCAAAAAAAATCATCTTCGACCCGTTTCAAGCCAAGGTGTGGTTTTACACAAAATAAGTGGCCTTTATCGCCCGCTGCCATAGTCGTGCGCTTGCTTGAAGCTGATTGATCACCCCGCCGCAGCAAGCGCCTCGCTATCCGAACAAAACAGGGCGTCGAATTTTTCGATTGGCATCGGCTTACCAAACAAATACCCCTGGTATTGCTGGCAACCACGCAAGACCAAAATTTGCTTTTGCTGCTCGGTTTCCACCCCTTCCGCAATCACCTCCAGCCCCAGGCTTTGCGCCATGGCGATAATGGTGCGCACGATGGCTTTGTCGCTACTGTCTTGCGCCAAATCGCGCACGAAGGATTGATCGATTTTTAATTGGTCCAGCGGCAGCCGCTTCAGGTATTGCAGTGATGAATAACCGGTACCAAAATCATCCAGCGAAATTTGCAGGCCCAGCGCCTTCAAGCGTTTGATGGTAACAATAATTTCTTCAATTTTTTCAAACAACATGCTCTCCGTCAACTCCAACTTCAGCGTCATCGGCTTGATGGCGTAACGTTGCATGGTGGCTTGCACTTGTTCCACAAAATCCGGTTGGCGAAATTGTTTGGCGCTCACATTCACCGCCAATACCAAGTGCGCGGTGTGGCTTTGGGCTTGCCAAATTTGCAGTTGGGCGCAAGCGGCATCCAGTACCCATTGGCCAATCGGTAAAATCAAACCACTCTCTTCGGCCAGCGGAATAAAACTCCCCGGCGCAATCATGCCGCGTTCAGGGTGCATCCAGCGCAATAAGGCTTCCGCGCCCATGGGCTTCAATTCGCTATCAACCTGGATTTGATAATGCAAACAAAATTGGCGGTGCTCCAGCGCACGGTGCAACTCGCCTTCCATCGCCGCCCGGTCGGTGATGGCAATTTGCATTTGCGGATCAAAAAAGCACAATAGATTGCGCCCCGCATGTTTGGCTTGGTACATGGCAATATCGGCTTGCTGCAATAATTCATCGATACCAATATGGCTATTACTAAACACGGCGGCCCCGATGCTGGCACCATAATAATGATCACACCCGGCCATCCAGTACGGTTGATTGAGCGCCGCCAAAATTTTCTCGCCCACGGTTTTACATTGCGCCGCCGCCTCCAACGCGTCTTTGGACAGGTTTTCCAGCATCACAACAAATTCATCCCCACCCAGGCGCGCCACGGTGTCGCACTCGCGCACACAGGCGCGCAAACGCTGCGCCACTTGCTGCAACAGCAAATCGCCCATTTTATGACCAAGCGTATCATTCAGGGTTTTGAAGTTATCCAAATCGATAAACAACAACCCGCCATGCTCGCCACTGCGCGTGGCGGCCAGCAAGCCTTGCTTGAGCCTGTCCAGCAACAACCGTCGATTCGGCAATAAGGTGAGCGGGTCGTAAAAGGCCAGCGACATGATTTCATCTGCAGCGGCTTTTTTGCTGGTGATGTCGGTAAACGTGCCCACATAATTGACCACTTGGGCATGTTCATCCTTGACGGCGGTAATGATCAAATATTCGGGGTAAATCTCGCCATTCTTGCGCCGATTCCAAATCTCACCTTCCCAGATGCCGGTTTGCAAAATGGCCGTCCACATGGCTTGAAAAAACGCCGCATCATGGCGACCAGATTGCAACAGACGCAGATTTTGGCCGATGATTTCTGACGCGGCATAACCGGTAATTTTGCTAAAGGCCTGGTTGACGCGCAAGATCGTGCCATCCACCGCCGCCACCGTCATGCCTTCCTGCGATTCAAACGCCGTGGCGGCAATGCGCAAATCGTTTTCAACCATTTTGCGCTCGGTAATATCGGTCATGGAACCAGCCAGGCGCAATGCCCGCCCGGCTTCATCAAACAGGGCCTGACCACGCGAGTAAAACCAGCGATATTCACCCCCTTTACAACGCAAACGAAACTCAATGGCATAGGGTTTGCGCTCTTGGGTATGTTGCCGAATCGCTTCAAACACCCGCGCCACATCATCCGGATGCAGTAGTGCGCGAAAGGTCGCGCGTTCATTGACCAGTTCATGATCCTGATAGCCGAGAAATTGCTTCCAGCGCGGCGATAAATATTCGGTGTCGTGGATAAAATCGACATCCCAGATACCATCATTGGCGCCATCCACCGCCAGCGCATAACGGCTTTCGCTATCACGCAATTGTTGCTCGGCCAAACGCTGGGCCTGCACCATATGATTCAATTCCAGCGCCACCGCCACCACTTCACGCGGGCCGCTCACAATCGCTTTGACGCTGACATCACCATCATGCAAGGCCTTGGCGTTCCTGGCCAGATTGCCAATCGGTATGCTGATGCGACGTGCGATGGATAATGCCAGCACCAACAGCATGCTAATCGATACCAACACGATGGCCGACTGAATCATGGCGTGCCGCCTGGCCGCAGCATACACGGTCTCTGCAGGTACGCCCATAAAGGCAATCCAACTGGTGCCGGGCATGGTTTGCACGGTAAAGTAACGCACCACATCATCCACCGCCAGCGCCTCCAGCTCGCCATTGCGCAGTTTGATGATTTCCCGCGCAGCCGGGGCGTTGGGACGGGTGCCAATCAACTCTTCCGGATCAAGATTGCGCCAAATCATCACCCCACTTTCTGAAAAAAATCCATAACGGCTGCCCTCTGGCACCGCCCCGGCTGGAATATGCGGATCAAAAGCCGCCAAATCGAGTGGTAAATGCATGACACCCACCATGCGGTTTTGCTCGTTTTTAATCGGCATACTGAGCATGACCACCCATTTACCCGTAATTGCGCCTTGAAATGGCTCACCAATGCTAAAACGCTGGCGTTGCAGCACGTCTTTAAACCAGGGCTTGTCGGCATTATTGATGCGTCTGCCATGCGGTACGGGTAAGGCCGAACAAAGCAGATTACCCGCCAGATCGGAATATAAAATATTGGAATAACTGCCTGCAACGCTATGCATGTCTTTCAAGGCCGGATCGCAATGCTTGGCATCGACTTGCTTGACCATTGGGCGTGCCCCCAATTGCGCCAGGATTCGGTGTGCGTCGGCAATCTTGCTTTCAGTATTATTCACCATCACGCCCATTAAACTGCGCAAAGACGATTTGGTATGGCCGATGGTTTGTTGCATATCATAATAAATATCCAGCCCAACCAAGGCCACCAGCGGTGCCGAAATCGCCAGCACCAGCAACAGTAAATGGGTTCGTATCGATAATTTATCCATGGCATAGGCCTGTTCAGGTTGTGCTTATGGTGCTAGTCGTCCTTGCCCAATACTTCGGCATTGAGTTTTTGTATGATCGCATCCGGCACTTTCTTACTACACATGATGTAGCGTTTTTCCCCCAAAGGGATATCCGGAAAACGCACCAGATTAAAGTCATCCGCCCGAAACCCGGCTTGCTCCAGCAAAAAGGTGGCTTCATCTTCGGGTACAAAGGTTAAATCAGCGCGATTTGCTTTAATCATTTGCACCATTTGCACCACTTCTTCCGAGCTGGAAATCAATTTCGGTTTGAAATTGACCAGCATGGCATCCAGTGCCGGCCCATACGAAAATCCATCCTTGATCAGGATCCGGGTTTCTTTATTTTTCAACAGTTTGACCAGGCTAATATCGGGTGGCAAGACCCACTTCTTGGGGGCGATGCCCAAAAATGGCTTGTCGCGATAGATGGCTTTGGTAAATTTGGCAAAGCGCAAGCGTTCTTCTGTTTTAAACCAGCCAACCGCACAGGCGGCGATGGCATTATCACGCACAAGTTCCAAAATCCGGCTGGAGGATAATTTATTCCAGTGATAAGCAATACCCGCCTTCTTGAAGGCCTGTTCGCTAGGGGTTGCACTCAAACCGCTGGCCGAACCATCGGCGGCGGCCACCATATACGGGGGGCGCTCATAAAACATGAGCTCAATTTGCGCTGGCGCAGCAAAGGCCGGGCAATTGATCATCCATAAGAAAATAAAACCCATGCCACGCCAATCACCCAATGCTTTCGCTGCTTTCGATGCTTTGGATACGTTCGCTGCTTTCATCAATCACTCCTGTCTCTTTATGTTGCTGATTCGCGTTGCTGTTTCGTTTATTGCCGGGACAATCACGGGCAAGGCAATGTAAAAACTGGAGCCCTCACCTTCCACGCTATCAAATCCGATCCGTCCACCCATTTTTTCAACCATCGATTTGGCCAAGCTCAAGCCCAGGCCCGTGCCGCCATACTTGCGCTGTTGCGAGCTGTCGGCCTGGGAAAAGCGCTCAAAAATCTGCGAGCGATACGACTTTGCAATGCCAATACCGTGATCAATCACCCAAATGCGCATGCCGTCATCGATATGGGTAAGGCTGATTTCAACCTGGCCATTCGGGTGCGAAAATTTGATGGCGTTGGAAATCAAGTTACTGAGCACCTGGATCAGGCGATGACTATCGACCCGGATCAACACATCCACGGTATCATCCACCAGAATCAGTTGAATCAACAATTTTTGCGCAAAGCCCTGATTGATTTCCATGGCTTTTTTCACCAAATTCAGCGCACTCTGGTTTTCCAGTGCAAACAGCATACCACCGTATTCGAGTCGCTCAAAATCAAGGATATCATTAATCAATATCGACAGGCGTTCGGCATTATCATTGGCAAGTTTGATCAACTTTTTGGCTGAATCCGGAATCGCCCCGCCTACCCCGCCCACCAATAGCCCGAGGGAGCCCCGAATCGAGGTGAGCGGCGTGCGCAATTGATGCGATACCGCCGAGACAAACTCGCCTTTCAAGCGTTCAATTCGCTTCTTTTCGGTTAAATCGTGCAAAATGACAATGAACAGAATTTGCTTACTGTTTTCCAATTTGGCCAAGGCCATGCCCAGTTCTACCGATTTTCCATCGGGCCTATGTATCAGCACTTCCTTAAACACATGGCCCTGGCTAGCCTGCTGTTGCAGCAAAGTATTCAGTTGCAAAGCTTGATTGTGATCGAGGTCGCGAAACAAATCAGAGAAATGGTGACCGATCAAATTTGAATCATTTTTTTTACGTCGTTCGTCGCCGTAGCCGAGTAAAATCAGGGCGGCGCGATTGGACAGGGTGACCCGGCCGTTGTCATCAAACACCATGATGCCTTCGGCCGCATTTTCCAAAATCCCGTGCAAGCGATGTTCGGAATCGCTTAATTGTTGGGTGCGCTGTTCGACCAAGGCTTCGATGGTATGAGAACGGCCACTGACATACAGCAAATACATGCTGACCAAACCTGCAAACAACATGCCACCCACCATGGAAGCCCATGCCGCCCAGGATTTATGGGCGCTAAAATACCCTTGTGCCGGATTGCCAATCAAGGAAAGTTCACGTCCGCCAAAAATGATGGTGGCAGAAAACAAGGGATGGGTCGGAATCGGCTTTTGCGCTTCGGTGAAGCTGTCGTAATAGGGTAAAACATCGCTACGGGCATTGCTGTCTACCAGGCGAAATAGCGTATTTTGCTTATCGTCCGCGCTCAGCAGCTTGGCCATCACATCGCCGATACGCAAGGCGCTCAGTACCACCCCAAGCACCGCCTGGCGTCGGCTTTCTTGCGTATTGCTGATTTGATTTTTGGCATATAAGGCTGAAATTAACAGGCTGGCGGCTTCCTTTTGCTGGTTCTGGAGCAAATAGACGGGTTCGCTCGCCACTGGCAAGCCAAGATCGCGCGCTTCCATCAGGGTTTTATAGCGTACCGATTCGGAAGCCAAATCAAAACCGAACACTTTTTCATTCGACAAGGTTGGCGCGATGTACAAAACCGGGTAGTACTCCTCACGCTCGCTAGCGGCGACAAAATCGGCTCCCTGGCGTTCCCTGATGCTAAATTGCGGATGTTCCAGTTGTACTTTTCGTTCGAATTGCTGGCGTTGCGCGTGTAAAACCCGGGGTGCCCATTCTATCGCCTGCAAGGAGGCGTAACTGGAAATGGGTTGAGATAAAAAGTCGGTAAATTCTTTTTGATTCACGTGCTGAATCGATGAAAATAAACTCACCACACTTTTTTGCACTTCGACATGGGCATCCAAACGAATTTGCAAGGTATTGGCGATGCGTTGCGAGGTATCGCGAAATTCAAGCTGGAATTTGGTTTGCTCCCATTGGCGCACATATAAAAAGACCGCCACCACCGCCACCAGGGTGAGTAATAATGGCAACATCACATTTTTTTTGCGCGAACGCCATAAATTGGCCGGTTCCGCCCACTTGATCAAACACAGCGGCGTCACAATCATCACACCCAAAGCATCACCTGCCCACCATGTCAGCCAATTGCCTGGCACCAATTCGCCCGGCAAGATATGAAAACCGAACAATGCAAAAATACCGATACTGGCATTGACGGTGCAAGAAAGCACCGCGCCCAGTAAAATGAAGAGGAAAATTTTCAGGTTGCTTTCAAGCGTTAAGGGAAAACCCACCCAGCGCGCCACCAAGCAGCGCCCAAGGCTAGCTTGCAAGCTCGCGCCCAGCGCAATGCACAAGGCCAACAACAGGCCAGTTTGTGAAAATCCGGGGCCGGTTTCATAACCTATCCAGGCATTCAAGCCAAACGAACCGATCAATACCCCCACACCATAGCGATAGCCGCCAAGCAATAATGCGCCCAAAGCCAAGCCAGCCGGAGGATAAATGGCCATTGCATAACCGGGCGGTATCGATAGCAATAAGGCAATACGCCCCAATAAAATGTAAAGCAGTGCCAAGCCCAACAGTTTGAGCGGCGTAGAAAACCCCCGGCGCGACGACGCAGCTATCATGAATCATTCCTTGACAGTGGCCAACCTGAAGCAAGTCAACTCACCCAATCTGAATCATACTACCGACCAGGCGCCGGAATTTGCATCGTGCGCTGTGCTCGCTCAGGAAGCGGGCAAGCACAGCATACCCGCATCATTCCCATTCAAAATTGATATTGGTAAAGCTGTTGAAGATGACTAAACTTGCCTATGTTATCCCACTTACCCCCAAGCAATTGTTGCAGGAAACCCACAATCAACTGACGTTATCTTCCACCACCGGACGGTTAGACCCGGCTGCCAAGGTAATTTTGGTGCGTTTTAACAGCGGTGCTGCAGGTTTGCTGCCATCGCTATTGAGTGGTTTGACCTTGTTAAACCAGACCGTGAAACTGCTGGCGGTAACACTGGCGGTAACGTAACCCTGCGCATCCTGATCGAGATAGGCAAAATCCGGGTTAAAGGCCTGCAGTGTACCATTCCAGGTCGCAGGGGTGCTTACAAGGGTTGCCAAGGGCGAAGTGCCGGCCCCCGCTTTGAAGTAGCTGTAGCTGGAACTGCTACTGATGCCTGCTGCCACAAAATCGACTGCCACCGGGGTGCCCGTGGCCGGGTTGGCATCATCACGAATCACTGCGCACTGGAAAGCATGCAAGTCACCCGTAATCGCGACCAAATTGGTGATGCCCTGGTTTTTGATATAGCCCATCAATTCGGCCCGATGGGTAGGGTAACCATCCCAGGCGTCGGCATTGACAACGAAAACTTGATTGTAAGGGGCTGGTGCGCGGTTACGCAAATCGAGTAACATATTGCACAGTGTCACTTCATTGCCCCACACTTTCCAGGTGGCAGTGGAAGCCTTCATGGTTTGTTTCCACCAGTCAGTTTGGGTCACGCCCAACATGCTGGGCGTGCGTTGTAATGCGGCAGTGGCTTGTTTTTCAAATGCTTGTAACAAGGGCTGCGGCACGAAATAGCGGGTGCCCGTAAAGTCGTTGCCGTTGATGGGGTCATGCGATTGCAAAGCGGCGATGGTGGCTTCGGGCACAATATGGTCGTCCCGATACAGGCGTTCATCGGTCATGACCAGATGCATCAGGCTGCCAAAGCGGAAATCGCGGTAGATGCGAATATTCTGAAAACCTGTTTTGCTCAAATCGAACGAGACATCACCAAAATCAATCGGCATATATTCTGCCCAGGCTTGGCTGGCATCACGGCGGCGATTGGTTTGTATCTTGTTTTCATTGGTATAGGTCTGGTGATCTTGCCAGCAATCATCGGAAAATTCATGGTCATCCCAGATCGAAATCATGGGGAAGCGGCGATGGATTTCTTGTAAACGGCTGTCGCTACGATAGGTGCGATACAGGCTGCGGTAGTCTTCCAGCGTATTGGCATAGATGCCGCCGCCGCTGCTGGCAACCCCATTGGGCAGGGTAATTTTGGTATGGGCGGTTTCGGCTGCCCCGGTCTGGAATGAGGCACCCACGGTTTCGTAGATATAGTCACCCAAATGGACCACAAAATCGAGATTTTCAGCGGCCAGCAATTCCATTGCGCCCCAGTGGTTGACGCTCCAGTCCTGGCACGTCATCCAGGCAAAGTTGATCTGGGCAGGCGTGGCGTCAGGCGCGGGTGCAGTTTTACTTTGCCCCACCGGGCTGATATCGCCACCGGCCACAAAACGGTAAAAAACCACGCTATTGGCTGTTAAATTGGTGACTTTGGCGCGGACTGTGTAATCGTAAGTTGCGCTGGCGGCCAAATCCACCGAGGCCACCAAGGTAGCAAAGGTATTGCTGGTGGAGACTTCCAGCTTGAGCGCGATGGTGCCACCCCCGTCGCCACTGGTATTATCGGTACGCACGCAGCGTGTCCAAAATACTACACTCGTCGCTTTGGGATCACCACTGGCAACGCCATGACTAAAGCGAAAGACACCTGTGGCAGGGGTATTTGTTGCGCTGCCACCGCCACCACCGCCACATGCGGTGAGCGTGACGCTGGCGCTAGCGACGGTGAAGTAAGTGGCTTGTTTGAGAAATTTACGACGATCCATGTGTGGCTCCTGTTGTGGTTATTTTGAATCCGGTTTTTATTCAGGCCGTGCGTTCAGTCCAGACGCGGGTAGCCCGTAATTTGTTGTATTTCCTGGTACAGTGGTTGCAAGCGATTATACATTTTCTGATAAACCCGATGATATAGCTCATCATAAATTTTCTTATTTTGTGGTATCGGTTGAAATACCTGTCCGATTCGCGTCATGGCCGCAATCGCAGTCGGAAAATCGGCATGCATTTTTAAACCGGCGGCAATACAAATTGCCGCCCCCAGCCCTGAAGTTTCATACACATGTGGGCGCGCAGTCGGCAGGCCAAAAATATCGGCGGTGAGTTGCATGGCAGCATCGCTTTGCGAACCACCGCCGGAAATGCGCAATTCGGTAATGGCGACTTTACTGCGCTTTTCGGTGCGTTCACGGCCTTCACGCAAGGCATAGGCCAAGCCTTCGAGGATGGCGCGGTACACATGGGCGCGGGTATGCACATCGCCAAAACCAATAATCGCGCCCTTGGCTTCCGGGCCGGGCACTTTGATGCCGGGGCTCCAATAGGGTTGCAACATCAAGCCCATGGAACCGGGCGGCACGGCGTTGACCAATTCATCAAATAACGATTCTGCCGCCACCCCTTGCAAGGCAGCCTGGCTTTGTTCGTGATGGCCAAATTGTTCTTTAAACCAATTCACCATCCAGTAACCACGAAAGATTTGCACTTCGGTGCTATACGCGCCAGGCATGGCGGCCGGATACGGTGGAATAAAGGGCGTGACTTCGACATAGCGTTGGCTGGTGGTGTTAATGGTGGCGGTGGTGCCATAGCTAACGCAACCAATATGCGGGGCCATGCAACCAGCCCCGATCACTTCACAGGCTTTATCGGCGGCGGCGGCAAATAAGGGCGTGCCGACCGCGATCCCGGTGGCAGCAAAGGCAGCGCCATCAATTTGGCCAATTTGCGTGCCCGGTGGCACCAGTTCCGGCAGGGTTTCCGGGCGCACCGCGATGGCTTGCCATTTCCAGTCGCGCTTACCAGCCCATTTCAGGTTTTTATAGTCAAATGGCAGATACGCCACTTGCGAGCCGATGGAATCAACAAAGCGCCCACACAGGCGGTAATTTAAGTAGCCCGATAACAGCAGCAAATGTTCGGTTTGTTGCCAAATTTCCGGTTGATTGGCCTTGATCCAATTCATTTCCGCTTCGGCGCGAAAATAATTGATGGTCGATTCGACCCCAGCCAGTTTAAATGCAAGCTGCCACCATTTGCTGATGGGCGGCACAGAATCGGTACGGCGTTGATCCAGCCAGGTAATGGCCGGGCGCAGCGGCTTGCCGTGTTTATCCAGATTAATTAAGGTGCCGCGCTGGGTGGTCACGGCCACGCCGCGCACTGCCGCCTGATACTGCGGATTGTCGGCCCACAGGCGCTGGCAGGCGGTGGCGACGGCTTGCCAATAGTCCTCGGGGTCATGCTCGGCCCAACCGGGGTTGGTGGAATAATAGGCTTCCAAATGCACTTGCTGCTTGGCTATCAGGTGCCCATGGCGATCAAATAAAATGGCGCGTACACTTTGGGTGCCATTGTCGATGGCTAACAAATAATCCATATTATTTCTCCCCTTGGGTTTGGCTATCAGGCCCAATAATGCCGCCGCGCCTTTGGCTTGACGCCAGCGGCGCAGCTTGCAGCGGGACGCTATAATTTTTCTGCCACAGGCGCAAATAATCTGCCTGCTCTTGTTCCCAGCGTGCATCGTCCCAGCCCAATTCTGCCTGGCAAATAGCGCGAATGCGCGGCAATTGGGCCACGCCGCCACCCGTTAATTGTAAGCCCAGGCGGGTGCGGCGCAATAACAAATCTTCCAGATGCATGACGGCTTCACAGCGCGCGGCCCAGCGCAGTTCAACCCAAAGCGTCGGGCAAGTATGAATCGTTTGCAATTCGTCTTGGTTGGCCATTGCCAATAAAGTTTGCGCATGCGCGCCATAGCGGCCTTGCAAGCGCAGCAATTGCGCTTGCGACAGGGCGGGATGTTGCAAAGCGGGCGTTGGCGCAAAAATATGCGCCGTCGCAGGGTTTAATCTGGCCAAGTCTGGCATGTGCTTTACGGCATGCTGTAAGGCATCCTGGGCGATGGTGCGAAAGGTGGTGAGCTTGCCGCCCGCCACGGTGAGCAAACCTTGCTCCAGCCATAAAACGTGGTCCCGCCCTTCTTTGCTGGGGTCGCTTTTACCCGTATCAATGACCGGACGCACGCCAGCATAGCTTGCCACCGCATCGGCCAGTTGCAAGCCGAGCGTGGGAAATTGAAATTGCAGCGCCGCCATCAGATAATCGGCTTCGGCTTGGGTGATTACCGCTTCTTGCTGTAGATCCTGCGTATGATCGACATCGGTGGTGCCCACCAGGGTCATGCCTTCCCATGGGTAGGCAAACACCGGGCGACCGTCCAGCGGATGCATCAGGCTAACCGCTTGCGCTACGGGCAAACGCCAGGCCGGAAACAAGAGATGGCTGCCGCGCAAAGGGCGAATTTTTTGCGCCACCCGCGCCGCACCCTGTGGGCGCAATTTATCGGCCCAGGCACCGGTTGCGCTAATGACCAGACTGGCTTTGATTTCACTGCGCGCCCCGCTGAGGGTGTCTTGCACCACCACCCCGCAGACTTTGCCGCTTTGATCGTCCTGACCACCCCGACCCGTTTCACGCAATACATTCTCACGCAATACATTCTCACGCAAAACCGTCGGCACTTGCATATAATTAAACGCTTGCCCGCCAAGGCTTAGCGCTTCCTGCAGCACGCGCAACACCAGCCGCGCATCGTCGGTTTTGGCATCCTGATATTGCACTCCGCCTTTTAAGTCGGTGCGGGCGATATTTGGGGCCAGCATGATCAAATCGGCTGCGCCATGGTAGCGGCTGCGTGGAGAATTTGCCCCGGCCATGTAATCATAAATCGCCAACCCCAGCGACACCATCCAGCGCCCCGGCTTACGCCCTGCCACATCGGCCAGCACAAAACCTTGCGGCTCTACCAGGCCAGCGGCTTGCTGCAACAGGTGCTGCCGTTCGCGCACCGATTCTGCCGTCAAGCCAAACTGGCCTTGTTTCAGGTAACGCAAACCACCATGCACCAGCTTGGATGAGCGGCTGGAGGTGCCCCAGGCAAAATCACGTTGTTCCAGCAGCAAAGCCTTCCAACCCCGGCGTGAGGCTTCCAGCAAAATGCCTGCCCCCGTAATGCCACCACCGATGATGATGCAATCCCATTGCTGGCTGGCAACCTGCGGCCATTGCGCGCGCCAGCCTGCTGGCCACAGGCCCACCGGTGATTCGCCCACCTGCACGCCCGCCTGTAACTCGCCCACCTGCCGCATGTCCGCCTGCCGCATGTCCGCCTGCCGCAGGCCCGCCTGCCGCATGTCCGCCTGCCGCATTATTCGCCCTCCGGCAGTAATTTGCCGGGGTTCATCATGCCTTGCGGGTCGAAATGCTGAAACAGATTGCGCATGGTGGCCATGCCAAGCGGGCCTTTTTCTGCCGCCAGATAGGGCGCGTGATCCGTACCAACGCCATGCTGATGGCTGATGGTGCCACCTTGCTGGACCATTGCCTCGCAAACCGCCGCTTTCAAGCGTTGCCAGCGCGCCAGATCGATTTCATAGTCGCCCGCCAGCCGATACACAAAGGTGGTGTACACGCTCGCGCCCTGCGCATACAGGTGCGAGAGGTGGGTGTAGGTGTGGACACGCTCGCCATCGACCGCAAACGCATCGCGCGCGGCTTGCTCGAGCGCCTGCATCATGGTTGTCACACGAGGCCAATTGACGGCGGTTTCGCAGGTGTCGATGGCATAACCGTGTTGCCAGGCCACATTGCGCAGATAGACGTTTTTAAAACGCCCGTCTTTCCATTTATCACCCAGCTTGCGCCCCAGATGCACGCCATTGAATTGGCGACACAGCTCGCGCACGCTGGCCAGCGTGGAACGTAGCATATCCCTACTCCCCGTGATGCCGATCATCATCATGCATTTGCCCTCACCGCAGCCACGCCAGGACAAATAACGCTCCATCCATTTGATGGCATTCGCATGGCCGGCCAGCGCCAACATGGTTTGGGTTTCCAGACCATTGGACAGGCGCAACATCGACAGCGGCAATTTCGCTTGCGCAATGGTGCGGATCGCTTCTTGCGCCTGTCGCCAATTCGGGAAAAATACCGCGTGAAATTGTTCATCCTCCGGCAAGCGCGTCACGCGCACCGAGGCTTCGGTCAAAATGCCGATACGCCCTTCCGAGCCGAGCACAATCTCACGCAAGTCCGTCCCCGCTGCCGAGGCCGGAAAGGTGGGAAGATCGAGTCGCCCGACCGGGGTTTCGACCCGGCCACCGGCAAACATTTGCTCGATGCGGCCATAGCGGTAAGATTGCTGGCCCGAAGAGCGCGTCACCACCCAACCACCGAGGGTGGAATATTCAAACGACTGCGGAAAATGCCCGAGCGTAAAACCATGGGCGCGCAATTGCGCTTCCAGATCCGGCCCCAACACGCCCGCCCCAAAACGCGCCAAGTGCGCCTGTTTATCCAAATCCAACAAGCGCGACAAGCGCGCCAGACTCAGGGTGAGCACCAATTTCTCGCCTGCGGGCACACTCAAATGCCCGACCACGCTGGTGCCACCGCCATATGGAATCACGATTAGCCCCAAGCTTTTGCTCCATGCCAACAGTTCGACCACCTCCTCGCTGGTTTCCGGAAACGCCACCCCATCCGGCACCTTGCCGATTTTGCCGTAGCGCAAGCGCAGCCAATCGGGCAGACTTTGCCCCAGGGCATGGCGCATGCGCACTTCGGCGCTGGTATCCACCAGCCGATGCACCGCCATGCGGCTGGCCGGAATACTCGCCACCACCGCAGCCAAAGCCGCATCGGCAGGCGCGCTGCCGGGGCCGATTTGCTGTTGCAAAAATTCCAAAGCCTCTGGGCTTAAGCTCGTTTCGATTGATTCTTCGCCCCATCCATTCCAACGTCGCACGGCCACTCCTTTGCAGTTTATCGGTCAATTCACGCAGCATTCACACAGTAACAAGCCATTGTTGCTGCCGGATTAAGGATGACTCAGTCAGATTCCTGCAAGCGATCTTGCTATACTACGTTTTTTAGCATCATATCCTAAGCATTCCTCGCTGTATTGGGCTTTCATGACATCTGACTTGTTAAAACACGCCAATGCCCGTGTCGCCGGGGCTTATTTGCAACCTTTACTGGAGGCAGCAAGCGCGGCGGGCGTGAGCGTGAGCGATTTGGCCCAGGCCAGCGGCGTGGCGCAAGCGCTGTTTGCGCCGCTGCCCGAAAGCTTGGCGGCGGCACACTATGTGCAATTACTGGCTTGTGCAGCCGAATTATCGAATGATCCGTTTTTTGGCTTGCATGTGGGCGAGCGCGTCAAGCTGGGCACCTATAGCGTGTACGGCTTGATCTTGCTCAGTTGCCACAATATCGGCCAGGCATTGCAACAAACCTTGCGCTATGAAGGTCTGGCGCACGATCTGGGTCGCTCGCGCATTGTGCAGGAGGGGGATTTGGCCAGTTACCAGTGGGACAGCCATTTTCCGCACGCCACGCGCCATTTGGTGGAGAGTGTATTTGCCGGCATCCGCGTATTTGGCACTTGGCTGACCGGCCAGCCCTTACCTGCCAGCCGGATTTGTTTTACCCATCCTGCGCCAAGCATGGACGCAAATGATTTTGCAAATAAGTGCGCAAATGAGTATCTAAGAGTACTGGGCCAGTTACCCGAATTTGCCGCCACCCACAACCTGGCCCAATTTGACGCCGCCATTTTAGCCTTGCCCGTACCCAATGCCGACGTGAGCCTGTACCCGGTCTTGCGCCAACACGCCGAGCAATTATTGCAAAGCAAAGCGCAAGCCGACGCTGGCAGCAAGGGTAGCAAGGGCGGCCAGCCCAAAGCGCCACCGCCCGATATCCTGGCCCAGGTGAAGCAAATGATCATGCAAAATCTGGCGCAAGACCAGGTGCGGCTTGGCTCAATTGCGGCGGCGCTGCAAATCACCCCGCGTACCCTGCAACGCAAGCTGAGCGATGCCGGGGCCAGCTTTCAGCAAATTCTCGATCAAACCCGCTTCCAACTGGCGCGCGATTATTTGCAGCAGGCGCATTTAACCCTGACCGATATCGCCTTTTTGCTGGGCTACCAGGAACAGAGCTCCTTCAATCACGCCTTTAAAGAATGGTCGGGCTTGAATCCCGGCCAATATCGTGAACAAAACATCTTATCAGCCAAATTGAACGCCTGAGCCGCCAATTTTGCAGTCTGTCGCATAGCGCTACCCTCGCCTCGCCCTTTGAATTAAAGTACCACCATCAACCCAAACCCACGAGGAGCGCAACATGACCAAAAATGAATATCTCAACAATCTAAAAGCTGAACTGGCTGGCCTCAACGCTGAAGTGGTGCGCGATATGGTTAGCGCCTATGAAATGCGCTTTATCGAAGGTGCGAGCCTGGGCAAGAGCGAAGAAGAAATCATCCAGACGCTGGAAGACCCCAAATTAATCGCGGCGCGTTTGAAAACCAATTTGCATTTCCAGCAATTCAAGGCAGAAAAAAGCCCACGCAGCTTCGCCCGGCTGTTTTTTTCCTTCATCGGTTTGGGAATCTTTAATTTTTTCATGTTGATCCCCACCACGGTTTTCGCCTCCATGTTGCTTGCTTCATTTGTGGTGTCGATTGGTTTGACCATTGGTGGCAGCGCGGTCACCGCCGCCAGCTTCTCGGGTGTGGGGCAAGTCACGATTAACCATCATGGCCACAGCAAGCATCACAATATTTCTGTGGGTGACAATGATGAAATTCACGTCAATGGCACCAATATCACGGTGGAAGAAGATGAAAAACTGAGCACCCCGGACAAAAAAGTCATCAATTTCATCATCAATAAAGAAGATCGCACGCCATCCGCATGGAAAGGCATTACCATGATGATATTTGGCATCCTGTTATTTTTGATGAATCTGGTGATCACCAAGTACAGCGCCTTAGGCCTCAAGCGCTACGCCATCATGAATTATGAGATCTTAAAGAACGCCTGATCACACTGAACCCAATATACTATAACCTGATTCGAAAACGGAGCGACACCTATGAAAACCCTGGCAAAAATTGGCGCAGCCATGACCCTGATCGCTGTCATCATGACAGCAGGATTTTACAACTTCATCAAAGCTGATGAGCATCACGTCATCAAATCCGTCAAATCGATTGATCGCACTGTGAAAACCGAAAACCGCAGCATCACTGCTGCCGTCAATGAAATTGAAATGATCGGTTCGGCCGATGTGGTGATCAAACGCGGCGATGTACCCGGCATGACGGTCAAAGGCGATCAACGCAGCTTGAGCAAACTGCGCACCGAAGTCAAGGGCAATGTGTTAAGCATTACGCTGGATGGTTTCAACTGGAATAGCAAACACAATGAGATTGAAGTCATTCTGCCGAACTTGCAAAAAATCATCATTAATGGTAGTGGCGATGCCAATATACAGGGTTTTAAAGGTGACAAGATGCAAATTGCGGTCAATGGCTCGGGTGATTTGAGCTTTAACGGTGAATATCAAAACATCAGTGCCCATTTAAAAGGGAGCGGCAATGTTGATTTGGGGCATAGCAAGAGCAAGACTATTGAATTGGAATTACTCGGCACAGGCGATGTGAATGCCAAGGGCGATACCGAAAGCCTGACAGCCCGGATGAATGGCTCGGGCGATATTGATGCCGAGGGCTTACATGCCGACACCGTGAATTTAACCATGAATGGTTCGGGCGATACCCTGGTTTATGCAAAGAAAGCCATTACCGTTAGCATGCATGGCAGTGGCGATGTGACGGTGCATGGTAAGCCGACGCAACGCAATATCGAAAAATCGGGTTCGGGCGAGGTTGATTTCGAATAATCCTGAATCCTGAATCCTGAAATCGTCGTGGGTATGAAAAAAAGCGTGGCATGCCACGCTTTTTTTACACTTTTTATCACTCAGATGAGGGTGGGCGCGGCCGTGCCACCCTCGGTTTGCGCACCTTGGCTCTGTG
>JBKJLF010000107.1:0-11652 GCA_046597185.1 Burkholderiaceae bacterium
TGTCATTAACGATGTGTAATAAGAATGTTGTTGATTTTCTGATATGGAATCTGGCCAACTCATGATTGAAACCGCCGAAGCGACACTGCGGCCTTTGCTGGATGAATGTATCGCCCAGCACCAGGCTGACGCAAACGGTAAAAACTTGCGCCTGGCACTGGAGGTGGATGCACTGGTGCCGCCTGTGATCGTGTGCGATGCCAAACGATTACGCCAAATCCTTCACAATTTACTCTCCAACGCCATCAAATTCAGTAGCCAGGGCGAGATTTTGCTGTATGTGCGCCTGACCAGTCAGGCCACGCTACGCTTTGAAGTCAGCGACCAGGGTATCGGGATGACACAAGCGGACATGAACACCCTGTTTCAACCCTTCACCCAGGCTGATGGCTCCGACAGCCGCAGCTTTGGCGGTACCGGACTGGGCCTGACGATTTGCCAGCGCTTATTGCGCTTGATGGGAGGGGAAATCGGGGTTGACAGCCAGCCTGGGCATGGCTCCACCTTTTGGTTTGAGCTGCCCTTACTGCTACCAAAGCCAACCCAGGCACCCACCCCCACCCCGATGCAGGCGGGTGGGGCCATACAGCAAGCCGCGCCAACGCAAACGCCAGCGCCCATGCCGGCATTCGTCCTGTCCGCAGCAGCCGACACGCCTGCCGTATCTGCGCTGGCCGACGTAGCGATTGCAACATCGCAGCGCATTTTGGTGGTGGACGATAACGACATCAATCAAACCCTGATTCTGATCTTACTCAAAAAACTGGGGTTTCAGGCCGACCAGGCATGCGATGGTAGCCAAGCCCTGGCCAAGCATGCCAAACAAAACTATGGTGTGATTTTGATGGATTGCCAAATGCCGATCATGGATGGCTTCGAAGCCACGCGCAAAATTCGCGAAATTGAAGCGGAACAAGGTCGCCATACCGCCATTATTGCAGTTACCGCCAATGCCATGCCGGGTGACCGCGAGCGCTGCCTGCAAGCGGGCATGAATGATTATCTGGCCAAACCATTTTACCCGGAAGCGTTTGCGGCCATGGTTCAGCGCTGGATGCCTGGCCCAGAAAGCGCGCCAAGCGCGCCCCCGTCAGTGCCCGTGATCGACTTCACCCTGCTAAACGATATTTGCGGTGGCGACGACGGCACCATTCAACACTTTCTAGATATGTTTGTTTTATCCACCGCCCCCCTGTTGCAACGCCTGCATAATGCGGTAGAACAACATGACTTCCTTGGCATTCGCGCCGTCAACCACGAACTGGCAGGCACAGCGGCCAATTTGGGCATGCTGCAAATGCATGCATTGGTCGAACCCTTACGCAAAACCTATAACCCGCCCGATATTGTGGCAGCGGGCCAGGTGCTGCAAAAAATGGTGGAAGCCTTCGGCCGGGTCCGACAGGCAGTACTGACAAGACAACAAAATTTAGTCCAAGGTTAACGCCAACTCTCTCTTCCGGCCTTGCATACGGAACAATCTCAAACAATCTCAAACATCTATCGAAAGTTCTTGCGTTTCAGCGCCAAATCTACAATAATGTGAATACGAATTGTTCTCATTAAGAAGAAGCTTACGATTATGACTATCCAACCCGAATTGAATCCGATCATGCTGGCAGCATCCCCTGCTGCGCCTGAAGACAAGCCGCATTCTTTGTCCCAGGCTTTACCCCGCTTCAAGAGTGCTGATTTATTTCAGCGATCACGCGAAATCGAAATCGACCACAATGGTCGTATTTACCGCATGCGCCTGACTCATTTAAATAAACTGATCCTCACTGCCTGACACCCGTTTTTATCGCCGTCCCCAGCTCTTAATAAAGGTGCATATTATGATAGTTTGTGTTTGCAATAATGTATCCGAGCGTGAAATTGAACAAGCGGTGCAATTGGGCATTCGCACCATGACGCAATTGCGGCGTGATTTGGGCGTGGCCACCTGTTGCGGAAAATGCCACAGTTGCGCCAAGCAAGTCTTGCATTCGAGCTTGAAAACCACGGATCAAGCCGTCACGGCCTAAGCTTTCAGCAGCAATTGCGCGTAAATTTGGTAAATCTGTTTTGATCGCCTTATAATCGATCCATGATGATTACGTTTAAGGCTACCATGCGTGTCACTGCTATTGTTGATACTTTAAAACGCGAACTCAAAGCGCGCGGTATTACCTACGCCGATCTGGCGCAACGCATCGACCTCTCCGAGGCCAGCATCAAGCGCATTTTCGCGCAAAGGAATTTTACGCTGGAGCGGCTGGATCAAATTCTGCAAGCCACCGGCATCGAATTACACGAGCTAACCCAGGATTTAAACCCGGAAAGCCGCTTGATTTCGCAATTGAATTTGACGCAAGAAAAAGAAATCATCCGCGATGCCAAATTATTTGTGACGGCGGTATCGGCCTTGAATTTACTCAGCGTCGAACAAATGGTGGAACTTTACCAGTTTAGCTTGCCCGAGGTAATCGGCAATTTGGTGCGGCTCGATAAAATTGGCTTTCTGGAATTACTACCGAATAACCGCATCAAACTGCTGGTCTCGCGCACGTTTCAATGGATACCGAATGGCCCGATTCACAGTCATTTTCGCGAATTGGCAGGGCGGGATTTTTTAAATGCCAAGTTTGATGGCGAACAGGAGATGATGCAATTATTCAACGTCATGCTATCGCAACACTCGATTGCCAGCCTGTTGCAGCGCCTGCGCCAATTGGTGCGCGAAGTGTCACAACAACACCAGGATGATGCAAAATTACCCTTTGAACAACGCCATGCGATCAGTTTTTTGCTGGCGGCACGGCGTTGGATACCGCAATCGTTTCAAAGTTTGGCGCGCATGCCCGCAAACCAGGAAACCCCGGATCAATGACGATGAATGACGGGGCGACCGTCGTTGGGCGGCGATCCGAGGGCGACCGACTAATCTCAAATTGATTGCGACGTAGCACTTATCACTCAGCATCACTGCCCCGCACCCAAACGCAAGGCTTCGGCACGCGAGATTTCAGCCTGCTTTTTCTCGTACTCGCGCTCCATCGGTGCCAGCATGGTGGGCCAGCCGATCAAATGTTGCTCGGCAATTTCAGCCAGCGCGTGTATCCATTTGGGCGATTGGTTGCCGCAAGCGATGTAATGAAATTCCTTGCCACCCGCTTGCAAAAACGCTTGTTTGACTTCGATTTGGATTTCTTCCAGCGTTTCCAGACAATCGCTAATGAAACCGGGGCAAATCACATCGATCCGGCCTATCCCCTTTTGCGCCAATTGCTGCAAGCTGGGCAAGGTGTAGGGTTCCAGCCATTTCGCCTTACCAAAGCGCGATTGAAACGTCACCAAATATTGATCCGGCGTTAAGCGCAATTGCTCGGCCAGCAGGCGCGCGGTTTTATAGCATTCGCAATGGTAGGGGTCACCCAGGGTCAGGCTGCGTTGCGGCACGCCGTGAAAACTCAATACCAATTTTTGGCCGCGCCCATTTTGTTCCCAGTAAGCCAGCACCGAATCCCTGAGCGCCCGGATATAGGCTTCATGATCATGATAATGCTTGACGAAACGCAATTCCGGCACATTGCGCACCTTGGCATAGTGCGCAAAGACGGTATCGAAAATTGACGCCGTGGTGGTGGCGGAATATTGCGGGTAGGCGGGCAAGATTAAAATGCGATCAAAACCGTCTGCCTTGAGTTTATCCAATACCTGGCCAATGCCCGGATTGCCATAACTCATCGCGTACACCACTTTTAAACCGCCATGGCCGCGCTCACCCAAATAGCCTTGCATTAAGGTGGCTTGTTTTTGGGTATGCACTTTGAGCGGTGAACCGTCTTTGGTCCAAATCATTTCATATTTTTTGGCCGACTTGCCTGCCCGAAATGGCAGGATAATGCCGTTTAAAATCCACCACCATATCGCCTTGGGGATTTCAACCACGCGCGGATCGGATAAAAATTGGCGCAAATACGGCCGCACAGCGGCTGCCGTGGGTGCGTCCGGCGTGCCGAGATTGATTAAGACCACGGCGGTTTTATCGATACTGCCGTGGGTATGGGGTGGTTCTTTACGAAATGACATAAGTTGCCAGCAAGAAAATTGATTTAAGCGTCATTATAAGTTTGAATCCACTGCCAGACGACAAGTGAGGGGCTTTTTCATGCCGATCATGTCGCAAAATCTGCCCCGTAGATAACACTAAGAGGCCAATAACTCGCGCGCATGGCGGCGCGTGGTAGCGGTAATTTCCACCCCGCCCAACATGCGCGCCACCTCTTCTACCCGTGCTTTGCTATCCAAAACCGCAATGCGCGATACGGTTTTGCCCTGCTCGGTATCATCATTGACCAGACTCTTACTGACCTGGAAATGGGCATTGGCCTGGCTGGCAACCTGTGGCAAATGCGTCACACATAACACCTGATGTTGCTGGCCCAGGCGTTTTAACAAGCGCCCCACCACTTCGGCCACGGCACCGCCGATACCGCTATCAACTTCATCGAAAATCAAGGTCGGGGTATTGCTCACCGCAATCACGGTAATGGCCAGCGCAATACGCGCCATTTCACCACCAGAAGCCACCTTGGCCAAGGGGCGCGGCGCACTGCCAGCATGGCCGGCGACTAAAAACTCCACCGTTTCTTGCCCGTATGCGCCTGCCGCGCCCGCCTCGCAGGGGTGCAAGGCCACTTCAAAACAACCGCCGCCCATACTTAATTCTTGCATCGCCGCCGTTACCGCTGCACTCATTTTTATGGCGGCCTTGCGGCGCGCGCCAGAAATACCCTCGGCCAGGGTTTGATATTGCGCCCAAGCCGCCTGCTCTTGCTGGCGCAAACCATCCAAATCGCTGGCTACCAGCAATTGTTCAAGTTGCCCGGCCAATTCCTGATAATGGGCCGGCAATTGCTCAGGTTCGACGCGAAATTTACGCGCCATCGAATGCAAGGCATCCAAACGTGCCTCGACTTGCTGCAAGCGTTGCGGGTCCAGCTCAACCCGGCCCAGGTAATCGTTCAGGGCATACACCGCTTCTTGCAAATGGATGCGGGCGGGTTCCAGGCAATCCAGAACCGTTTGTAATTGATCGTCCAAACTGAGTAATTTACCCAATTTTTGGTTCAGACTGGATAAGCTGGAGAGTAAGGGGTAATCCGATTCCGAAATCGTGGCCAAGGCTTCCTGCGCGCCTTCGAGCAAACTCGCGGCATGCGCCAGGCGGCTGTGTTCGTGGCCGATTTCAGTCCACTCGCCTTCTTTCAAGGCCAGCTTTTCCAATTCGGCCACTTGCCACTCCAACCGTTCGCGCTCCAAACCACTTTGGCGCGCAGTACTCTCTGCCGCTTCGCGTTGGCGCAACAGATTGCGCCATGCCTTGTGCGCCATGGCCATGGCTTTTAATTGCGCGCCCACGGCTTCATCGTCTTGCGCCATTTGTTGATCTAACATGGCACGCTGGGCTTCGGTTTTAAGCAATGACTGATGCATGTGCTGGCCGTGGATATCAACCAACATTTCGCCAATTTCGCGCAACTGGGCTGCTGTGGCGCTAATGCCATTGATAAACGCCTTCGAGCGCCCCGCCTGATCGATCACCCGGCGCAACAACACGCTGCCCTCATCCCCCGCGTATTCATGCTGCGCCAACCAGGCATCAACCTCGTGATTGGTGGAAAATTCGGTGGAAAATTCGGCGCTAATATCAGCCCGGTTGGCCCCATCGCGCACCATCGAGGCTTCACCGCGCCCGCCCAACGCCAAAGTGAGCGCATCAATCAAAATCGATTTACCTGCACCAGTTTCACCGGTAAACACCGTAAAACCACTGGAAAATTCAAGTTCAATGACATCTACAATAACAAAATCACGAATCGATAAAGTACGCAGCATAGGAAGCAATATAAACAATATAAAATAATTAAAACAACAAACAAAGGATGAATTTATTTCTTATCAGCTGATGGATATTCATTCCAGTGTAATTTTTCTCGCAAGGTATCGTAATAACTCCAACCCAAAGGATGCAAAAAGGTAACCGTATGTGGCGAGCGCTTGATGCTGATCAAATCATGATGTTCGAGCGTGGCAAAGGATTGCATATCAAAATTGAGGCTGGTATTGCGTCCACCCATGACTTCAATTTTAATTTCGCTGGTGTCGGGCACCACAATCGGGCGATTCGATAAAGAATGGGGGGCAATCGGCACCAACACAATCCCGTTCAGGGTCGGGTGCAGCAAAGGGCCACCAGCGGATAAGGAATAGGCAGTGGAACCGGTCGGCGTGGCCACGATCATACCGTCTGAGCGTTGGTGATACATGAAGTGGTCTTCCACCTCAACCCGCAATTCCACCATGCCCGCACCCGAACCACGCGCCACCACGATATCGTTTAAGGCCAAGCCAAAAATCACCGCCGCGCCCTTGCGAATGACGCGCCCTTCCAACATGCCGCGCCGCTCCGACTTATAATTGCCCGCCAGAATTTCAGCCAAAACCGGCATCATCTGGGTGCGCGAAATATCGGTAATAAACCCCAAATTACCATGATTTATACCGATCAAGGGCACATCAAACGGGGCCAGCAAGCGGGCAATGCCCAGCATGGTGCCATCACCGCCGAGCACAATGGCCACATCAGCATGCAAGCCAATGTCGGTGGGCGTCATGGCCGCAACGCCTTTGACCATCGATTTGAGCGCCTGATTATGCGCGGTTTCAATTTCAAAGATGACGGTATGACCGCTCGATTGAAGAAAATCAACGATTTGCTTCAAGGAATGTTCGATTCCGGGGGTATGCTGTCTACCGACCAGCGCAATAGTTTTTGGCATGATGAACGTAATGGGTTGCTGTAGGCGAAACGAATTGACTCGTGGGTGGCTCAGTACGATTGAGATTAAACCATAAATTCGCCGCGATGCGGCAGGACTTTGAAAGTGCTTGATCAAATAAAAACTTTAGTATGCCTGCGTTGGGTCGCTGATCACAAAAGCGAGCATGAAAACCACACAAGCTGACGACATTCCGCAACGCCGAATGTGGCACAATCCCATAATGAGTGCTACTCTATCGGCAACGATAGCAAAAACCATGGATCGCCTTCCTATGCAACTTGAACCCCGCGCCCAAACCCTGCTCAAAGCTTTGGTAGAACGCTATATTGCCGACGGACAACCTGTTGGTTCGCGCGCCCTGTCCAAAATTTCCGGCCTTGATTTATCCCCGGCGACGATTCGTAACGTCATGTCCGATCTGGAAGAAATGGGTTTTATCTGCAGCCCCCACACCTCGGCCGGGCGCATACCCACGCCACGAGGCTACCGGGTCTTTGTTGATACTTTACTCACTACCGAGCATCTGGATGAAAGTTCGCTCGACAGTCATTTAAGCCAATCAGGCTTAATGAGCCAACTGAGCCAACTGAGCCAACTGAGCCAACTGAGCGCGCCGGGGCAGCACGGCCAGCAACCCCACATGCTGCCGGGCAGCCCACAAAAAATCATTTCCAGCGCGGCCCAGATTTTATCCTCGCTGTCGCAATTTGCCGGGGTAATTTTGACGCCAAGGCGTGAATCGGTGTTTCAACAGATCGAATTTTTACGTTTGTCGGAAAAACGCATCCTGCTGGTCATCGTTAGCCCCAATGGTGAGGTACAAAATCGACTATTGCTAACCGAAGTAGATTATACCCCCTCACAACTGGTTCAATCGGCCAACTACATCAACCAGCATTACGGCGGCTTGAGCTTTGATGATGTCAAACTGCGCTTGCAGGCAGAATTACGCCAACTGCAAAGCGATATGACCCGCTTGATGCAGGCGGCGGTGGAAGCGGGCAGCGAAGTGATGAACGAACAACACGAAGACATGGTGATTGCCGGCGAGCGTAATTTGTTGAGTGTGTCGGATTTATCATCCAATATGAGTTCATTGCGCAAATTATTTGATATGTTTGAGCAAAAAACCGGTTTGATGCAGTTACTTGATTTATCCAGCAGCGCTACCGGGGTGCAAATTTTTATCGGCGGCGAATCGAATTTAATGCCGCTGGAAGACATGAGTGTGGTAACCGCACCGTATGAAGTCAACAACAAAATTGTTGGCACCCTGGGCGTGATCGGCCCCACCCGTATGGCCTATGAACGCGTGATCCCTATTGTTGACATTACCGCCAGATTATTATCCAATGCATTAAGTCAAACCTAACCCAATTAGATACCATGGAAAACGATAGAAACATTAAAGTTATAATCATTGACGACAACGATTTAATACGAGAACTACTGCGCATCACCTTACGCAGCGATGGTTATGAAGTGGTCGGTGAAGCAACCGATGGTGAAAGTGGCTTGCTGCTGGCGGCCAAGCTCAAGCCGGATATCATTTGTCTGGACATCATGATGCCCAAAATCAGCGGCATTGACGTATTAAAACGCGTCAAAACCATGTTGCCGCGCACGGCAGTATTAATGATTACCGCAAAAAATGATTTGGCCACGGTCAAAGAAGTATTGGCAGCCGGTGCCAGTGGCTTGATTCTGAAACCATTCAATACTGGTACGGTGCTATCAACCCTGGAAAAAGTGGCTACCAAACTCAAAACGACGCAATAACCCGGTACACCACCAAGGGGCGCGCCGTAAAGCGATTGGCTTTATGAATCGTATCCAAGCTGGCTATTTGATCTTCTGCCTGTTCCAGCATTTGGGTGGCCACATTGGCTGGCCATAATTTGAGACAGGCATCGACTTCAGCGCGCTCACCCCTGCCTTTCAAATATCACACAATTATCAACAAGCAAATGATGACTTACACAATCAGCATGCGAGCGACATTATAGTCGAGGCGGGTTCAATTTCTACTAGAATTATCACACCATTACAAAATGAAATATTTAATGAAACATTTTCAAATTGCAACTCATTGCAACCATTCACAAACCTTTGGCCAATGCGCCCAAGCGGGCAATATCGCTCTGCAAAAAAGGCGGCACACAGCCCAGATGGCTGGCGGGGCGAAGTGGGCAATCGATGCGTTCAATCTGCGCGTCGGCACCCCGCCTTAGCATGGCTTGATAGGCCAAATCGGTATTGGCATAAGAAACCGTTCCATCGTCACGTCCGTGGAAAAAGATGATGGGTGATTGTGGTGTCCAATCAAACACATCGCTTTGGGTTTGGATGGCCTGCGCATCGTCGTTGAGAAAATTATCCAAAAAAGTGGTATCAAAATGGATGTCGGCCTGATCACCCAGGGTAGCCGCAAGCAACAATCTGCTGACATTGGCCCGGTCGTTGGCACCCAAACGCTTTAACAAACCGGGGCTGATGAGTGCACCGAGAACCGGGTTTTTGGCACGCACTTCGCTTAATAAATCGTCCAGCGCGCGGGTAACGCTATACGGCCCTGCGCCAACAAAGGTGGCGACGGGCAGCGCGCCGGTGCGGTTTTGCGTCATATGGCGCAGCGTTGCCATGGATGCATAGGCACCTTCAGAATAGCCAGTCAAAAATAATTGGCCATTATCAGCAATGGCTTTGCTTTGCCGCCACTGGCTGCTCACGCTCAAAAAATCGACCACGGCCGCCGCCGTTGGCGCTGCCAGCAGATAAGGATGGGTCAAGTTCTTGCTGGCTCCAAAGCCAACATAGTCGGCCGCACTGACCAAATAGCCCAGGGAGGCAAACAAAATGGCGGGTTCGTCGGCAGTGGCATGGTTGCTGGGTGCCCCGGCATCGATTTTGGTAGTGGCATGCTGGTAAGACAGCACCGGGCTGGCCAGATTGCCAGTTTTGCGCGGAATGGCCACCAAACCCGAGGCTTGCACCACATGGCCGGTGGCATCCAGCGTGGTATAGGTGAGCTTGTAAGCATCAACCGCGTACAGGGGTTTGACGCTGCCGGCGATGGATGGCGAGATGGCGGCGGCAATCGCACTGGCACTGATGGTGGTAATAAACTGGGCTGTTTGCAAATGCGCCGCACCTGCCGGGCCATCGTTGATGGGTGGCGGCGTATTGCCACCGACTGAGCCGGCACCACCACCGCAGCTTGCGAGAAAAGCAAGCATGGCCAGCATAAGCAGCAAGCGCGCAGGTTGGCTGAAATAGAAAAATTGGGTTTTCATGTTAACTCCGGAAAATATCAAAAAGCCGACAAATGAGGTGCGCACCCGTGGCATGCAGCAGAATATCGTACTTTCTTGCAAATAACAAATATTTCGTTTCATGGCTTAACTCTTTTCAAGAAAAAAAATTTCGTTTCCTGTAGAATACCGCCCCTATGAACCCTCCTAAAAATATCTTCTCCTATTGCGCCCCGGCTGCCGCCGCGAAGTGCGCCCCCGCCCCCTTTTTACCCATGTCACGCGCCGAAATGGCTGCCTTGGGTTGGGATGAATGCGATGTTATTCTGGTAACGGGAGACGCGTATATCGATCACCCCAGCTTTGGTATGGCCCTGGTGGGGCGCTTACTCGAAGCGCAGGGGTTTCGGGTGGGCATTATCAGCCAACCCAATTGGCAATCGAATGATGCGTTCCGCACGCTGGGCCGCCCGCGCCTGTATTTTGGCGTTACCTCGGGCAATATGGATTCAATGGTGAACCGCTACACCGCCTACCGCAAAGAAAGAGCGGAAGACGCCTACACTCCCAATGGTGAAGCCAATAAACGCCCGGATCGCACCCTGGCGGTCTACGCACAATGTGTGCGCAATGCCTATCCTGGTGTGAATGTGGTGGTAGGTAGCATTGAAGCGAGCTTGCGCCGGATTGCGCATTACGATTATTGGTCCAACAAGGTGCGGCGCTCGGTTTTGCCCGATTCCAAAGCCGACTTGCTTTTATTTGGCAACGCCGAACGCGCTTTGGTAGAAATTACCCATCGTCTGGCGCAGGGCGAATCGATTCATAAAATTCGCGATGTGCGCGGCACCGCCTTCATGACCAACCTGGGCTGGAAACCCGCTGCCGACTGGGAAGAAGCCAATTCCAGCCGCATTGATACCCCCGGCAAAATCGATGCCATGCCCGACCCGTATGCGATGGCCCCGGAAAACAAAACCGAATGTGCCAGCAATAATGGTAACAACAGCGGTAACAACAGCGGAAACAACAGCGGCAACAACAGCGGTAACAACAGCGGCAATGCCCCCGATGCTACGTCGATTAATGCTGCGCCCGCACCAGCAACGATATCCAAACCCATAAAAATCCTCTCGCGGGAAGAACGCCGCGCCCAAATGGCCGAACAGCGCGAAAAAACCGTGGTACGCCTGCCCTCATTCGAGCAAGTCTCGGGCGACCCGGTCATGTACGCCCATGCATCGCGCGTATTTCACCTCGAATCCAACCCCGGCAACGCCCGTGCGCTGGTGCAAGCGCATGGCAAGCGCGATGTTTGGCTCAATCCGCCACCGCTGCCACTGTCGATGGAAGAAATGGATGGCGTCTACGATTTGCCGTATGCCCGCGCGCCCCACCCCGCTTATGGCAATGCGCGCATCCCGGCCTGGGAAATGATCCGTTTTTCGGTGAACATTATGCGTGGTTGTTTTGGCGGCTGCACCTTTTGCTCGATTACCGAACACGAGGGCCGCATCATTCAAAGCCGCTCGGAACCGTCCATCTTGCGCGAGATTGAAGAAATCCGCGATAAG
>JBKJLF010000540.1:0-14765 GCA_046597185.1 Burkholderiaceae bacterium
CTCTACGGTGTCGGCGGTAAGTTGGTTGCCGTCGTAGTAGTCGCACGCTTTGTCGGCTTCCTTGCGCCAAGCGGGTTGGTGGCGTAGGTCGAACAAGAATTGTTCTACGCGTTCTCGGGGGAGGGCGGTGTTGCGCAATTCATCAGGGGCGGTGGTGGATGGTTCTTCATTGCCCATGACAATGCCGCCTTGATGATCTTGCGGCATGGTTGCCGAAGTTCGCTGAAAATCACCCGATTGCATGAAACTCTCCTTGAAAGTGAAGGCATTTTCAAGGGGATGATGCTATTTGAGCTTATAAAACCAAGTCCAAAGGAAAATCAATCCGGTTCATTTTGACTTTAGCCTAATGAGACTGAAAAAGTGTGCGGAAAAAGGGGATTTAAAATTCAAATGTACCATTTAAAATAGACTATTGATGGAGTACTGGCTATAATAGACTACAGCCATTTCAAGGAGTCCATTATGTTTATCCGCGCTTATCTTAGAGCATCCACCGCACAACAAGATGCGTCTCGCGCCAAGGCCAGCATTGAATCATTCGCTGCCGAACGCGGTTTAACCATCGTCCGGTACTATATGGAAAATGAAAGCGGTGCCTCCTTGAAGCGGCCAGCCTTATTTGAATTGATTGCCGATGCAACCGCAGGCGATATGCTGCTGATCGAACAGGTAGACAGGCTGTCCCGTTTAAATGAAGCCGACTGGAACACACTCAAGCACGCCTTGTCCGCCAAACGCATCAAGGTGGTGGCATTAGATTTGCCAACATCCTGGATCATGGCCCAGCAAGCCGATGAATTCACCAGTCGCATGTTTGAAGCCATCAATGACATGATGTTGGACATGCTGGCGGCCATCAGCCGCAAAGATTACACGACGCGGCGCGAGCGCTGCCAACAGGGCATCACCAAGGCGCAAAATCAGGGCAAGTACAAGGGCAGGCAAGAAGATGGGGAACGCAATGAACTCATTCGCAAGCATTTGCAAGCAGGCTTGTCCACTTGGAGCGAGATTCAGGCTTTGATGGGCTGTAGCCGTGGCACGGTTGCCAAGCAAGCCGGGTATCTGAAGACGCTGGCTTGACTACACGGGTAGCGGCTTAACCCGCCCGCCAATCATAATCCCGCCTGAAATCAATCATGGGCGCAGGGTTAGGCGGGCAAATCGCATGCCTGAGCATCATCACCCCATACCTTGTAGCCGCCATCAAATCATCCTGCTTTTTCACCACCTTGCCATCCTTGCGGTGATACATCCGAAATTCAGCAAACCAGTCATTCAGGTTCGAGAACACCTTAAACTTGCCCGTCTGCATCCGCATCAACATATCCATCAAGCCCGCCTCCACGCTGCTACGGCTTACCTTGGCTTCATCCTCAGTGCCTGTTTCAGGATACTGCGCCCGTTCATACAGCATATTCATCCCCGCCGCCCGGTACAGTTCCGCCAATTGCTCCCCGCTACCCTTATCATGCTGTAAGCCATCATGCGGCCACGCGCCCGGCACCCATGCACCTTGCGCATTCACGCCCGGCGCTTGTTCCGCTGGCGTACTCTCGTACATGCGCAAGCACGCATACACATACACGATGTCGTTATCCCTGTCCCAAGCCAGCCACACATGCGCGCTCGGGTGATCCCAGCCAAAATCCGTACCGCGAATCCGGGGCCACAAGTCCGGCAGCGCGAACGGCTCTACCAATATCGCCTCATCCGGCAGGGCAAAAATGCGGCCAGAACCGAGCATTGGAATACCCTTGGTGCGCGCATCACGTTCATGCGCCGGATATTTGGCGATAATCGCGTCCTTTTCCTCCTGGGTGTAGTGCCCGGCATCATGAATCGTCATCGTGGTAACGTGGCAGCAAGCGTATTTTGGCACCGGATAGAAGCGGTCAACCGTGGCCGACATGCCTTTTAATGGCGTAAAGGTAACAAACACAATCCCGCGCGTGGCATTGGTCCGGGTAATGCCTTCCATATACAGATCAATATCCGGTTCTTCATCAAACCAGACCACATCGACGGTATCCGCCTGCCATTTGGTGCGCCCCTGATCGTAAGAATTGAACTTCAGCACCGACACGCCACCCGAAATATGCTTGATCGAGACGCTATCCAGCGCATTGGGCACGCCGGATTTCTTCGATGTGCGGATAAATGTGGCCTTCGGAATCGCACCCGTGCCCCATTCCGTTTCAATCTCCGGCAGGCCAATCAACAGCCGCTGCACGCCTTTGGTGGTCAATTCTGCCGACTCAGAACCCGCCATCGCACGAATAGGATAGGCAAAGCGGCGGCCTTGCCACCAGTCCGGGTAGCGGCCAGTGAGGTGCATCGCCATTTCATACGCGCCCGCCCAAGTCTTGCCCAGTTGATTACCCGCAGAAAACAGGCGCTCAGCAAACAGCAACCCGGCCAAATGAAAAGCTATCTGCTTCTCATAGGGCGCGTAATGGGCAAGACGGTTTTCGCTAAGCCGCTTATTCTTCGCCAATAGCAACAAGTTTAACGCCTGCTTTTGCGGCATACATTGCAATTGCTCGGTCAAGTTCGTCATCGGTGGCTTCTTCTATGGCGGAGGGTGCAGCGATATCGCTGATATTGAAGGCTTGCCGCTCCAGCGCTACCAAATTCTTCATGGCAGTGGATAAATCGCTGATCACCTTGGCATGCGCAGGAATGGAGATAGCACGCATCAGGTGGGCGCGGCGCTGGGGTGTTTTGTCGTCTGCGGTCTCTTGATCGATGATGCCTTCCAACTCATCGCGGCTTTGCGCCACATCCACCAACTGGCCCAGCAACAGCGCCACGATGTCGCGCCCATGGCTGATATCCTGCCGATGGCTGCGCACCACTTGCACCACGGTGGCAACGGCATCGTCCACGATTTCGCGCTCGGTGCGTGATGCAGCACGTGGCCCAGTGGGTGGCTCGGTGCGCACCGTGGTTCGCACATCGGTACGCACTTGCTCCTGCGTGTGAGGGGTGCGAACTTGGGTGCGAACCAGCTCACTGCGAACCTGCTGCGCTACCTGTGCGCTCAGATCACGCTGCCAGCCAAACTTCTCGGCGCGCTTCCTGATCGCCGCATCGCTGATGCCATGCTGCTTGGCAATTTCCCGAATCGACAGCACACCAGTGCGATACAGCCCTTCAATGGCTTCCCAGTCTATCGGGGCTTTTTTCTCGCTCATAGCCAGCCCTCATACTTGGGCATGCGCGCAAACACGCGGGCCGGGTAACGGCTATTGATTTGGGCAAATGACTCAGCATAACCCGAGGCTTTGCGGGTCGATTGCGCCACCTGGTGTTCCAAATGACCAAACCAGCGCTGCGGATCACAACCCGGTTGGGCACGGCACAGGTGAATGCGCTTGGCCACGCTGCCAGCACCGCCGTTATACTGGGCTGCGGCACAAGCCAGCGATTCGAGATTACCTGCCATTAAGGTGCGGCAGTGCTGATCGTTGGCCTTGAGCTTCAGGACAGCGCCACGCAACTGGTAGCTAACTTGATAACAATCACGCCAGTTCCAGCCCGCCAGTGATGGGTCGAGCCGTTTGGATTCTTGCAATGCGTCGAAGCGTACCGAACCGTTGGCATGGGTGGCGCGGGTAATCTGCCCCAGTCCGCACCCAAGTTCGCGCGAAGTTCGCAGTTGGGCGCGAACCTTCCAGCCGCTTTCTTGTTCGATCACTGCCGCAACAAACGCCCTAGGCGCCAGACCGGGCCAGAACTTGTTCAGCTCCAACGACAGTTGCGGCAACAGGCGCGCCGCTTCACCTGGCAACGCTGATGCGAAAGCAGCGCTCATACCAAACCACAGCGCACCCAATACTGCCAGCAGCACCAGGCCGCCCAACCACGCGGTGCCCTTCATAATACCCATCCGAGCACAATAAAGGCAATCAAGCGCACAGCCCAACTGGCTTGGTGAACCGCGTACATCATGGCCGCT
This sequence comes from Burkholderiaceae bacterium, assembly GCA_046597185.1. GTDB lineage: Bacteria > Pseudomonadota > Gammaproteobacteria > Burkholderiales > Burkholderiaceae_D > CAMBDR01. The sequence goes on from JBKJLF010000540.1 coordinate 3,965, forward strand.
GCATGCGGGTCATTGCATTTATCAACAATTCTGGCAGTGGCTTGCACATCCAGTCCGGGCGACATCATCACCCGCAACCACATAATGGTAATGTCGGCCCAGGCCAGAATGCCCGCCGCCTTCATGCCTTGCATCACCTCTGGCAGCGCGGTAAGCTGGGTCAGCCGTTCCATTAAGCCAAAAGCGAGCAAGCTCAGTAGTGCAAATATTAAAGTACGTAACGCCATGCGTTGTAACATTTTCATGTGAAGCCTTTCAATTGAGGGAGCCTCACAGTACGGGCGGCTTGGCTATTTGATGCCGGGCTTTCTTGGTTTGAAGCTGCCGTTAAACAGACTGGTCAGCAGCAAGAAATTGTCTTTCGGCTTGGGTTGCAAAGCGAATGGCCCCCAGCGCGCCTTAAACGTGCGCCCGGTACGGACTATCTTGCCGTGGTTGTGCAGCGCATGCAGGGCGAAGATGGTTTGCTTATAAGTGAGCTGGGCCTCACTGGCGATATCTCTGGCGGTGCGCCATTCACTGGATTGGTTGACTACTTCGAGCACGATGGATCGATAGGTTTTCCGGGGCAGAAAAACGAAGGGGAGAATAAGCTGTGCCGGGTTCAGGCGCGGTTTTGGGGCAGTCATCTGGTTATCTCGATCAAATCAATCAATTCAATAATTGGATTAGCGGCTTGGCGTTGCGGCTTTCTTCGGCCAGACGCATCACCACGCTGCGGGAATAGTCAATCTCGTGCTCCTTCACAAAATCCAGCAAGCCAAACAGATAGCCGTCGATGTTGTCGCCCGTCTTGGCGCAATGGCCCAGCATGATCATGGCAAGGCTGGGCTGATCCGGCAACCAGGTCATGGTGCCGATTGCACCCGGCAGGAACTCGACTGCCCCCACGAAGGCAAAGCCTTGTGTGCTGCATAGTTCGGACAAGGCTTGTAACACGGGTGCGATTTGGCTGTCATAGAAGCGTTCTGCCGCTGTGTTGGCGGGCGCTTCGATTTCTGTTGCCATTTCTATTACTAATGCTGATGGTACGTGGGTCATGCGGTATCTCCTGTGTGGTCTATCGGGTCAAGCGTTTCAATCGTTCGTTTTCCATCCAAAGCAGCAGCGGCAAGGTTTCGCGCTCTACCCTGGCCAGCTTTTGCAAGTGCTCATCCAGTATCCATTGCGGTGCCTGCGCCAAGGTTCGCAGTTCGCAGCACTGCGCACCGTGGGTAAAGCGGCCTGCATTGGTTTGGCAATGGATGCATTTCATTCCAGGTCGCCATATTTCGATATACCCCATTCAAATTGCGTCTGCGCCTTGGCTTTTTGCTGCTGCGTGATGCGTTGCGCACGTTGGCCTTGCAATTCACGCACCAGATCCATGCGGCGTTTTCGGGTGGCCATCATGCGGCGGATTTTTGCCAGTTGGGCTTGCCCGCTGGCGTCAATCTTTGCATCAAGGCGCGGCGCTGGCAATAATCCCGCTACTCGTGTGGCCGTTAGCCGTCCGGCGCGTTGCGCTTGCTTGAGGGCGATTTCCCGATGCGTCACATCCTGCCCCAGCGAAACCAACCACTGGGTTGGCAGATATTCCAGCCGCGCCGCAGCCACCAGCCGCAAGTAGGCTTCCAAAAAGGTTTTGCGTGCGCTGATTGACCCACTGGCGGCCAGCACGGGCTGGCAAATCGAAAAGGCTTCGGCGGTCTCACTTGTCCACACCACGGTATTCAATTCGCTTTGCGCGCCCAGTGCGGTGGCCCAGGCTTCCTCGGCACCGGGTCTACCATCGGCCTTTATGGATTTCTCGATCTGGTCGATCAAATCGGCAGGCTTGGGCGGGAACTTACCCGCTTTGGCATCTTTGCAATGCGCCGACAATGCCATGCGCACGTCTTCCAGGGAGTAGTCCATCATCGCAGAAAAAAACAGGTTCTTGGCAGCACCATTGATGACCTTGTTGGCCCCGGAACCGAGCAAGTCATACGCCCCATCCAGCAACGCGGCAAACTGGGTAAATTCACTCTTGAGCATCGAACACCTCGCCATAGCTATCACCAAACAACATACGTGCCGCTTCTTCCGTCGAAGCGCGTTGTGCGTCAATCAAATTTTGTCCCAACCATTGCGGGCCAGACCATTGCGAGCCAGCACGAACTGGCGTTATGGCACGTTCGTTACGCACCCAATTGCGCCAAGTGGCGGGCCAATCAGCCTTGCGGCCCTTCATGCCGGGTTGGGCAATCCAGTAATCGCGATAGCGTAACGCCACCTCTTTGGCCGTCAGTTCTGGTCGTGTGAGTTCGCAGAAATCCAAATCTACGTCGCTCGGTTCCCAGTCAGCAGGCAAGCGCGTAGCGCTTGTGCTCTCTGCTTTTGACCTGGCTTTTGGGGGGTGGGGGAGTGTTTGGGGGCAAGGGGGCGGTGGGGACTGGGGGGTTTGGGTCTCGGTTCTTGGTTTACTGTTATTGGTTAATGGTTCTTGGTTTACTAATAGCACTGGGTAGGCTTCGCTGGCGCTATGCGTTGGCATAGGAACTGATTCACCATCCAAATCCATCACCGTTTGTATGCCACCAACCTTGGCCGCATTGGCGACATTGCCCCAGCGCTTATTCGCTGCATCGCTGGCCTTGGCGCTCTTGCTGCGGTAATGCGCAATCGCTTCATCGCAATCCGCATGCCGCCAACCGTCATCGGCCAGGTTAAAGAATTCTTGCAAGATGATATGCACCGCTTCTTTTTCATCCACGCTACGCGCCCGCAGCAAGCGGCACAGTGCGGGTTCGTCGGTCATGATCGGCGCTTCGTAGGTAAAATATCGATCAATCAGGCGGCGATACACGCCTTCTTCCAGAATCGACAGATGGGCAGTCTTGCGCGCAAGGTCGCCAATGTGGTAGGAGTAGTAGTTCATTCTGGCCAACTTTCGTTAGTGCGCGACAAATACGCATCGCAAATCGCTTTCAATTCCCGCTGTAATCCATACATTGCTTCAAATCGCTTTCTATTCGGGTGAACTGCAATCAACGATGGATCGTTGCCGCAGCCTTGCTGCTGATGGCATCCTGCACACAGCGGCAATACCAGGCTGTGGCAGCCCGGTTTGGTACGACCGTCAATGTGGTGGATGGAGACATAATTGCTGGTGGCACGCCCGGCCAAACGACAGGCGATGCAGCCAACTTCATTGGCCAGCCGATTCCAGTAGACTTTTTCCAGCGCACTGACAGCACGTTGCCGTGAATTCAGGCAAGGCCGCGTTACTTGCGGCTTGGTGGCTACGTCGGCCAATGATTGGTGCGGGTGTTTGGGTTTGGGCTTGCGCTTGAACGTGGGCTTGTGAGTGAACCCGGTGCGCTTCAAGGGTGTGGTGCCGGGGCTGATCGCACTGCGTTTCATGGTGGCCTTGTGTGATGGGGCGTTCGATAGGGCGAATTTCAAACATGCTGTTCCTTTATTTTTGAATGCAAGCCTCCCTAACCATCAACATGGCTATTTGATTGAGGCAAGCCGATTGGCCTACGGAAAATGAATTGCTGCGTGCCCTGCTATCAACTTGGCAGACACGTGGGCGGGTGCGGAGATATCAGGGCGGAATTCGACGTAGAAACAGGTCAGGCCGTTTTTCCTTGAGAAACAAGACTCGCGCCGACGGAATCCTGTCGTTGGCCAGCCATTCGGAAACCGATGGCGGTTTAATCTCGCACAGTTCGGCCATTTTTGCCGTTCCACCGAATGCGCGAATCACTTCTTTGATGTCATAAGTAAGTTTCATTCAAGCATGGTATGTGGCTATTTGATGAAATGCAAGTGAAATTCGATACAACGAAAATTGATTCGACATACAAACCATTATTTGTGTTAGGCTTACCTAATGAATAGACCTTGGAATACACGAATCAAATATGCCCGCGAGCTACGTGGCCTGAGCAAATCCAATTTTGCCAGGCTGCTGAAGGTCGCGCCCTCCACCACTACCGAATGGGAAAGCGGCAACACCAAAAGCCTGACGGATGAAAATCTGGTGAATGTGTGCGCAACCCTGCGCATTCGCGGTCAATGGCTGGTCTATGGCATCTTGCCGATGGAAGCCACCATGATCCATGATGAATGGTCACTGGTGGACAACGGCGATACCGAAGCCGTACCGCTAACGCGCCTACCGATACTGAAAGCGGTGGAGCCAGTTGAAAAAGCCGGGCCTGTCATCCACGCTAAAATAGCGCATGCGTTTGCCTTGGCCAGCCCTGCGGCGCAAGACGCCATGGGCGACATTTGCAAGGCCTTGGTGTTTGCCAGAGAAGAGGATTTGCCCCGGTTGGCGAAAATGGTGACGGAAAAAGTACTGGATCGCCCAAGCCAGCCATTTCAAGAATTGCGGCCAGATCAAATTGCCATGTTGGAATTATACGACGCGGCTACCCCGGTGAACCGTGGCTTCGCATTAAACGCACTGACAATGCCCGCCGAGAAATCAGAAACCAACCCTGAAGCCGATGCAATTTAAGGTGCCATGCCTGAATGTGATGCCCGAAGAAGCTTAATCTGGTTTTTCTGGCTCACTACTTGGGCGAACCAAATGCAGTGCAACAGGCGTGTGAATCGGATTCGATAGGGCGATGGATTTGGCCAACCGGATAAAGTCCGGCCGCACATCGCGCTTGATCTGCTCATATGCCGCCACCAGATTAGCGACATCGGGCGGCATCTTCTTACCTTCTATGGCAAGCAGCAATTCATCCACTTGCGATTCTGCCTGATCAAGCGCATCCTCCGTTTCGGCTTGGAGATGATCGCGATATTGAGAGTAGCTGACCACCCTTGCTAACTTGGCTGCCAACTCGGTGACATACTTGATATGCCCTCGCATGGATTCCAATTTCTCTTGATCATCCGCCGCACTCTCTCGCAGCACTTGCTTGAGCCAGGCATTTTTCGCGCGCTCGTTGATCAGCGCTTGTTCAATATCCCTGACCCGATTGCTCATGACTTCAAAAAAGTCGAAAACACCATTTTTCACCAAACAAAAAACCACCACAGGCACACCGAACAGGCTCAGCTCAAGAAATCTCAAACCACTCTGGTACAAAGCATAGCCAATCGGAAAGCACAGCAAAATTGAAACATAGGCCAAACCTTTTTGAATGCGTGATGGATTGGTCACCGCGCCGACCGTTTTAGCCTGGGCGAACAGGCCCAGCGCGCCAAAAACGGGCCACCCGACAAAATTTGCTCTGTCTTCGCTTCTGGCGCACCAATAGATACGCCAAATGAAGAGCATGAAAAACCCGCCGCTAATTGGCACTATCCACGGCATCACATGCAAATTAAGGTTGTCGAACTGCCTTAAGGCCAACAAACCACTCTGAAACAGCAGGTTATAGAGCGCAATTTCCCGAATGTCCTTGGAAAAATGGCTATGACCAAGACGAAAACCAACGGCCAGCATCAATACAGAAAACAGGATTTCACTCAGAAAAGGCACATGGCCGCCTGCCATTTTCACTATGGCGGAAGATAAAACTGCACCGCCTACAATGGCCGCCCAGGTAGCCAGTTTGATGAACCTATCCGCATATTGTGCTGAATGATCGTCATGATCATCGTTATCGCTGTCGGCTTGGCTGTTTGTGTCGGTATCGGTCGTACTCATTTCCCGCGTGTCTCTATGAATAATAATTTTGCGCACCATTTTTGTGCTGGTTGCGCGGGTGAATCGGCGTCCGAAATTGTTCTTCTTGCGTTCGTCGCCTTGTTTAGCGGAAAAGGAAAAAAGTAGTAAATCGATATGTTTTTATCTGCTTCAAATTCAATTACCCGTTTTAAATTTCTTTCAGTTAAAGAAAGTTGCAAAAAAGCTCGATTTAATTCAGGAACACGCATACTAACCGCTTTTTCTCATTAATTCAATAAAGAAAGAATTAAATTTAAGTCATTTGAAAAATTCCTCTTTTGGCGAATATTTCTTGACTTTAAATTTCTGCAAGCCTAATCTTCGACTTGTCTAAATTTTGCTGTACCCGCTGCACCTGCGATAGTGTGAACAACCGGAAAGACGGCGCGTGCTTTTGCCTTGTGCAAAAGCTTGGAAGCAAACCATGCAACGCATCACACGAAAGCCTGAAAATGCCCCCTGAACCAAAGCGCCACTGGCGACAATTGGGCGACAGCCGATTTATCGGCGTCTGGACACTACCCAATGGCGAAGATTTAACCGTCACCATCGAATCCGTCCAAACCGAAATCATCACACTGGAAGAAAGCAAAGCCAAAGAACACCGTGTCATGCACTTGCTCGGCCACAAGCCCATGATTCTGAACGTGACCAACTCCAAATCAATCGACAGGCTATACGGCCCCTATGTCGAAGACTGGGCAGGCAAACAAATTACCCTGTTTGGCAGCACCACCGAGTTGGAAGGCGAGCACGTAGACTGCCTGCGCGTGCGCCCCAGCATCCCCCGTCAAGCCAAACCAACCTTGAGCAACGCACGTCTGGCGAAAGCCCTGGTACAAGTCAAATCCGGCCAATACACACTGGCAGCCTTGCGTGCCAAGTTCGCCCTGACGGCAGATCAGGAAAGCGGCATCACCTTTCACACATCGAAGGCATCATGATTAAAATTCACGCATCATCCCTTGGCTTGATCATGACTGAGCCGAAATCGATTGAAGAACACCTGATTACGCCTGAGACCGCCAACATCATCAAGAAAAAAGTCAAGTCAGACGAAGAGCGCACCATGCTGCAAGCGCTGCTGGATCAATCCTTGTCGGCAGGCGCAAAAACCTTCCTTGAAAACATCGCCAAGGAATTCCTGTACGGCTACCATGCCATCATCAGCAGCAAGTACATGGAAAAAGGCTCGATTGTAGAAAACCAATCGATTGACCTGTACAACGCCGTTTTCTTCACCAACCTGAAAAAGAACACCGAGCGCCGCACCAATGAATGGCTCAGTGGCGAGTGCGATTTATTCACTGGCAGCAAAATCATTGATATCAAGTCATCGTGGACGCTGGCCACCTTCCCGGCCACGGCAGCCGCAGGTATGGAAAAGCAATATGAATGGCAAGGGCGGGCTTATATGATGCTGTGGGACGTGGATTTATTCGATATCGCCTACTGCATGGTAAGCACGCCGGATGAATTGATCCGGTATGAACAGCAGGATATTCATTTTGTGGATCACCTGGAAGAATCCATGCGCGTCACGATTGTTTCCTACCAGCGTGATTTGACGCTGGAAGAGAAAATCAAAACCAAGGTGGATGCGGCAAGGGTCTATCTAACCAAGGTAATTGCTGACATCAAGGCCCAGCATGCTCATGGCGAAGATAGTGAAAGCTTCATCGAGCTACCCGCTACCGGGTGCGCGCTGGCGTAGCCAAGGAAATCAAAAGATTCCCGAATGCCATAAGCTTTATCCGGACAACACAAGACGAAATCAAACATGAAACCACTATTTTATTCGTTAGAGCAATTATCCAGCGTCATTACGCTAAGTACGGCGACCATACAGAATTTGGTCAGAACCGGAGAGTTCCCCAGTCCGCGCACCCTGTCAGGGCGGCGGGTGGGGTTTCGTGCAGATGAGGTGGACGAGTGGGCCAACAGCAGGCCCCATTCAGAACTTTTACCGCCAACCAATACGGGCAAAAGGAAGGATAAGGCCAGCGCTACGGATTAGACGCCAATTGTTCCAGCTTGTGGGACAGCTTGCCCAGCCATTCCACACGCTCTTTGTCGTAGCCGTACTGGTTATAGACACCGCAGATACCGGGTTGCATGTGCCCCAATATGGCTTCGGCCACTTCAGAGGGGCATCCCAGGGAAGCTAATTGGGTTCTGGCAGTACGGCGCAGATCGTGTGGCGACCAGTGGGTAATAGACAGGCGCGCCCTGCCAGAATTTGGTCGTATCCTGTTATACGGTTGACGGTGGTGTACACCTTGCATCACCGCGCTTTGTTCCAGATGCCCATCCACTGCCTTGCTGGGAAATAAAAAACCATTCCCATGCAAGGCTTTGCGCCGCTGGACGATTTCCAAAGCACGGCCAAGCAACGGTACGCGCAAGTCGGTGGCATTTTTATGTCGGGCATTTTTGGTTTTAATTTTTGGAACTGTCCACCACACCACACCGTCCTTCTCCGTAATTTCAACGCCCAACATTTGCACTATCTCAGAACCGCGCGTACCCGTCCAAAGATAGAGTGTCAACGCATCTGCGATATTGGGGGTGAAGTTTGGCAACCACGGAATCAAGGTTGAGAGTTCCTGATCGGATAAAAAGCGCTTGGCGGTGCCCATATTCTTGCCGTCAATAATTTTACCAAGACTTTTTAGCTTGCCCTTTAGTACTTGCCTCCACCAGTTCGCCGATGTGTCGGGCAGATGTCCGGCATCCAGCGCGTAATCCCATGCAGAACCAAGAAAAGATTTAATTTTTCGTGCCTTGGCTGGTTTGGATGCGAATGACTGTACGAAATCAAACGCGGCCTTGCGGCCAACTTCAGCCGCTGGTGTAGAACCAAATTCACCCAGGACGGTGCTAAAGTAATAGGCAATTTGCTTAACACCATCCGGCTTTAATGAATGCACGACATGGCCCCGGTAATATTCGTCGCAGAGCGCCGCAACGGTGTAACATTCTGCGGCACTATTCAATTTTTGCTGCTCTTCGTGGCTGCGCTCGACATCTCGGGTTTCTTTTCTTTCTGTCGATGGGCACTTACCCGCATCCTTTATTGCGCGAAGTTTTTCCCATTCAACCACGGCGGCATGCCACGAGATGGCAGGCCACATGCCAATTTTGATTTGTTTCATGATGCCGGACAACGGTGATTTGTATCGATAAATCCATGATCGATTTGAGTTCGACACTTCGAGGCGTAAGCCGGGATATTCGGGAAAAGTCTTTTTTTCGCCTGGTTGGAGTTTTTTAATTGCAAGGGCATCGAATGACATAGTGGCTCCTGGGTGGTGTGAGTATGCAAACCAGTGTAGCGTAGTTTTCTCTTTTTGAGCTTGTAAAAGCTACGCCAAAATGCCAAGTGTCGATGAATGTTGATGTGTGTAGATAGGTCAGTCAGAAGCGGCGGTAAATTTAATTAGTCCTTTAGAATCATGGGGTTAAAATAAAATTCATGTGAAATCAAGGGTTTATAAATGTTATTTGGATCAAGGAGACGGTTCTAGTGCAATCCGCTCTCGGCATCGTGCCATTGATTCGGAAAGCGTAAATCAAGTTGCAGCGGGTTGTCTGCATCATTTGCCGCAGGGGTTTGCCACAGGCGATTGAGCTTGCCCCAGGTTTGCAATTGCGCCGCCCACACCATGCGGCCATCGCCATCCAGCACTTCACGCGGGGTGCCCAGGTGGTCGGTGACCACATACAGCAAACGCGCTTCATCCTGATTTTTTTGATGCGATACCGCCAGCGGGGTGAAGCTGTCTGGCGCGTAATGCCAGCCGAAAAACTCTTGCGTGCCATCCGCGTAGCGCTTTGACTGCTGCGCCAGTCGTGCGCCTTCCCACAGGTAGCGCTCTTCCTGCAAGTCGTTGGATGGCATCGCATAGGCTGACTTTTTCGCCGCATGCGTGCAACGCTTGCCAGTGCGCCTGCCCAGTGCGTCGTAGGTGTATTTCCAGCGGCTGCCGTCGCTGGCATGAACTTCGATCAGGCGATCAAACCCATCCCAAGTGAAATGGGCAGTGCGCGGGCGAAAGCCGTGCTGGTGCTCGATGCGCGCCACCATGCGTCCGCAGGAGTCGTGCGTATATGGCTAACACATTCCCATATCACAGAGGGATTACAATAAATCGGGACTCCCACAACACTTACCATTATCCCAAATAATCACTATAAAAATTCATCTGCTCTGCAATACAAAAATCACGAAAATCGCCCGTATTTTCACATTTAGCAATATAGGTCAGCGCGTTTTGTGCCCATTCAGCATTGTAATTTGCAAGAAAATCTTTTGTTTCTTCAATGCCAGCACCGCACAGCAGTTGCACGTCAATGGCTGCACTGGCATCCATGCTGGATGCTTTTGCTTCCCAAATTAATGGCACGTCTTTCAGCATTCCAGCACTAAATAATTGGATGCAAAACAGCTTCATCAATTCCGTGTCGCCCGCCCCTTGTTCTCGTGTTTCCTTTTCAACTTCGAGCCGTAACAGGTTTCGTATGGCTTCCAAATGCTGCGCTCCCGGAATTAAACCATATGTTTCAATAAAAGAATGCAAGCTCATTTATTCACTCCCAATATTTCAAATCCAGTAATGGATTCATTAAAAATATCCAGTGCTACACCTTTCCCGAGACCAATATTTATTTGCTCGCCCTCAGGCTTAAACAGTGCTTTACTCTTCCCCCAACCACTCTTAACAGTCGGAAGGTCTGGCAGCAACTGTGAAGATTTTGTTCCGTGTGCCCTGACCCCGATATTGCGTAACGCAGTGGTAGTCCCTTCTTTTACTTGAAACCTAACCATTACTCCGTCATAGCCAGTAGAAAACTCTCTGGTTGGTGAAATAAACGTCTCAGTTGTTGCAGGAATACGCCCCTCGGCAATGAACCTTTCAAAATGAGCTTTGCTCATTGAACGGTAGAAATATTCATAATTACCATTGCCATGGATTGTGCCACTATTACCTGTGTCACACCCCGTCAACCCCAACGGATCAACCCAAACACTCGGATTCCCCACATACCCCTGCGCACGCATCCCGCCCGCCATGCCAATCGGATCAGGGCTTAAATACTGCCCGCTCTCGGGGTCGTAATAGCGTTGGTAATTATAGTGCA
>JBKJLF010000632.1:0-11406 GCA_046597185.1 Burkholderiaceae bacterium
CCCCAGCCAGCCCAGCAGCGCCAGCGTGGCGATACTGGCCAGCAGACCCGGTAGCAACACGCGCCAGGCATGGCGGCGGTAGCGTGGCAACAGCATCAGCCATACCACCGCATACGCGACCAATACCACCCAACCCATGTTTTGCCGATAGCGCCCCAAAACGGAAGAAATTTCACTCACTTTATCAACCCATTGCACACCCGCCATACCCTGTGCGGTGCGCTGCAAGAGCGGTAGTGCCGTGCGTTGCATGCCGCGTAGCGCGACGATGCTGGCGTATTGATCGGGTTGATCGGGGTGAGCGGTTTGAGCGGTTTGAGCGGGGCCGATTTTGCCCAGCCATAAATGCCGCCAAGGCTCGCTGGCGCTGCTACGCATGAATTGCTCGGGCGTGAGTGCCTGATTTTGCGCCAGCAAAGCCTGGCGGGTATGTAGAACCCAGGCCTCAGCTTGCCCGGTGGCCCGGGCGACATCGGCCAAGGGGCCGGTTTGACTTAATAATTTGCTGGCGACCAGTTCGCGCCGCATGGCTTGCCGTTGTTGTGAAGGCACCCAGTTGGAAATGGCTTGATAAGCGCTGATCTGGCGCTGGCTGATGAGTTGATCCAGTTTTTGCTTTAATCCTTCTTCGCGCTGTAATAACTGTTCGCTGCTGTTGGCGCGCACCAGAAAATATTGGACCGGGGTGGCGGCGTCGAGTAATTTGCCGAGTTTGATTTGATCGGCCAACAACTGCGCCGGGGGGGATTGGAGCGCGCGGATGTCGTCATTCACCCCCAAACGGGCGATGCCTGCCAGGGCCGCCAAGCTTAAAGCAGCGAATAAAAACCAGATAGCCGGCCGGGTTGTCCAAACCTGCCAACTCGGCCAACGCGGCCAATTCAGCAAGGCCCGGCCATACATTTGCGCCAATTTACTGCTTCTTAAAATGGCTGCGGGGTGGGCAGCGGGCGGGCCAGCTCGGGTGCCTGATGCGCTGCCACCCTGCAATAAACCGGGAAACCAGCACCATACCGTGAGCCAGGCAAAGATCAAACCCAAGGCCGAAAATACCGCCATTTGGCGCAAACCCGGGAAGGGCGTGAGTGCCAGCCCAAGGTAGCCGGCAACGGTGGTGAGCAGCGTCAGCAATAAACCGGGCAGCAGGCGGCGGATCAAACTGGCGGATGCGATGGCGGGGTCGGCACTCAAGCGGTTGCACAGAAAATAAATGCCATAATCTTGCGCCACCCCGATCAGGCTGGCACCGAACACCAGCGTCATCAGATGGATGCGATCAAAGATTAACACGCTCACCGAGAGCGCGCCCAAAAAGCCGACGCCAATCGACAGCAAAATCATGCCAATTGGTTTGAGCGAATGAAAACTGAACCACATCAATAGAACAATCCCGAGCAGGGAGCCGATGCCGATGGTGGAAACTTCGTGGCTCGCTTGCTGGCCCGCCGCACCCGCGTGCAGGATGACGCCAGTGCTGATCACTTCAATCGATTTGCCCGGGCTGGAATCGTCCACCGCACCCACCGCACCCACCGCCCGTGCCGCAGTGGCCGCCTGTGCCAACAGGGGCAGGACGGTTTCTTGCGTGGCCAGGGAAAACGCGGCTTGTTTGAGTGTCAGCGGCAACAGCACATACTGGTTGTGGGCATCGATTTTGGGATTGGCGACAAATAATTCGCCATCGCGTGGCCGTACCGGGGTTTCCTGCGCGCGCTCTTGCACCCAGGTGGAAAACAAATCAAAGGGGTCTTCCTGAAATGAGCCAAGCTTGGGGCCGGAAAAAGCGGAATACAGCTTGCCCAGCGCCTTGTCGCGCCAAAATGCGCTATCTTGCTGGCGCAATTGGGCTTCGTCCTGGGCGCTGATCAAGCTCAAACGATGGTGTTGAAACAGCGCCAGCCAGTCGTTTTGGGTGCCTTCGCCAAGCGTCGTGGCTTGCAGTAAATCCGGTCGCTGCGCCAGCACTTTGCGGTAAGCTGTCGCCGCGCGTTTGGCTTGCTCCCAATCCTTGGCCCCGATCAACACCACCACCCGCTGCTGCGCTGCATCCACCATATGGGTAAATGATTGTTGCAGCACCGGGTCGCGCTGTTGTACTGGCAGTAGCGCGAGGATATCGGTATCGGGCCTGATGCGCTGGCTCAGCCAGAGCCAGCCGTTATGCGCGATCAGCAGGCAAACCAGCAGCGCCCAAACCCATGCCAGCCGGGCTTGCTGTGCGTCCTGATTGAGCACTGTTTTCAAAATGCCGCCGCGTCATCGGGCGTGATTGCAGTTTCGCCCGTTTTGATGTCAGAAAATACGATGTCGGTATGGTCGCCATTGCCATCGACCATGTTCAGGCTTTTGACGTAAGCGTCGCCGGTCAAACTGATTTTGCCGATGGTTTTGGCCAACAGCGCCTGACGCGCCGTCAATTCGACCCGCCAACTATCGCCCTTGGGGTTTAAGCCACCACGGACTTCAAACAAACTGTCAAGTTGGGCGAAATCGCCCGCCAATAATGAAAACATCACGCCATTGATGATGCGTACCGTGGGCTCTTTATTTGCATCGAGCCGCACGCCGACTTTATCGCCCTGCATTTGCACGATTTCATCCCGAGTCAGGCGCAAGGTATTGGCGAAGGGTTTCAAGGTGCGCCAGACCACGCCCTTGCCAACCACCACGCAAAAGCGGCCATGCGAGGTCAGTGGTTTCTTAAAGCCGGCCAGTTGTTTGCTTTGATCAAAGCGACCACACAGAACATGGGGCTTGTCGAGTTTGGCTTGCACCGCCTGAATGGCTTGCACCGCCTGAATGGCTTGATTGGTGGTTGGATTGGCGGCGGCATTGGCACCAGCGCTGACGCTGGCAGAGCCGATGATCAGCGCGCAGGCTAAAAAAAGTCGCTTCATTGGATTCATTGGCCTCATTGAATATTGACCCCCAGTTTTTCAAACAAGATCGGCGGCGAGCTAAAACACATCTCGCCACTAGCCATATGCACCGCCACCTGGGTGGTGCTGGCGCGGGTTAAGCGTTTGCCGCTGGCTGCATCACTGATCAAATAGTTTATTTTGAGACGATTTTCCCACTCGATAATTTCAGCGCGCAAACGCAGGGTTTGGGCAAACCGGGCAGAGCCGACATAGCGCACTTGCAGGTCAATAATCGGCCAGGCATAGCCCGATTGCTTCATTTGTACATAGTTGTAATCGATTTGATCGAGTAAAGCGCAGCGGACTATTTCCAGATATTTGACGTAATTGCCATGCCAGACGATTTCCATCGGGTCCAGCTCAAAAAACTGGACCTGGATTTCGGTTTCCGCGACCCAGCGCCCCGGTGCTTTGACGCGGTGCGGGTTTTTTTCAGGGCTCGCGCTATTCATATAAACTCCAGGCCTGGCTTTGGATGCGCTGTAACATCAGGCGCAGGTCGGGTTCGAGGCGGCGGTCTTCTTGCACCGGGGCGATGTCGGTGTTGAGTTGTTCCAGCATCGCCAGCAAGGGTTGCGGCGGCACGCTGGCGTTGACCTGGCAGCGCAACCACACCCCTTGCCGCACGCTGATCAACAGGGCGGCGGCGACTTGTTCGCTTAATTCCAGTACGCGCAGGCAATCGCGCGCGGCGATCGTACCCATGCTGACTTTATCCTGGTTATGGCATTCGGTGGAGCGGGAAAATACCGAGGCTGGCATGGTCAGTTTCAAGGCTTCGGCAGTCCAGGCCGAGGCGCTGATTTGTAGCGCTTTCAAACCATGGTTAATCGCCGCGCGCGGCCCTTGCATGCCCGATAAATTGGCGGGCAAGCCGTGGTTGTAACGGCTATCGACCAGTAAAGCCATTTGGCGATCCAGCAAATCGGCCAGATTGGCGACGGCGTTTTTCATGCTGTCCATGGCAAAGGCAATATGGCCGCCGTAGAAATGGCCGCCATGCAGTACGCGCTCGCCTTTTGCATCGATGATCGGGTTGTCGTTGGCGCTGTTCAATTCATTTTCAATCGATTGGCGAAAAAATGGCAGGGCATCGGCCAGGACCCCGATCACATGCGGTGCGCAGCGGATCGAGTAGCGGTCTTGCAAGCGTTTGCCATTGCGTTCGGCCTGGCCGCAGGAAAGGTCTTGCCGTATCCAGGCGGCCACATTTTGCATGGCCGGGTGCGGTTTGACCGAGAATAAGGTTTCGTCAAAATGGTGGGCATTGCCATCCAGCGCAAACGAGGCCAGCGCGGTGATGCGGGCGCATAATTTGACCAGGTAGGTGGCGCGATCATGGGCCAGACAGGCCAGTGCGGTCATGACGGCGGTGCCATTCATGATTGCCAGGCCTTCTTTGGGGCGTAATCGGATTGGGGCGATGCCCGCTTCCTGCAAGGCTTGTGCGGCGCTTAGTTGCTGGCCGTCGTGCCAGACTTCGCGCTCGCCACACAATACCGCCGCCAGATAAGAGAGCGGGGTTAAATCGCCACTGGCACCAACCGAGCCTTCCGAGGGAATCAGCGGCAAAATATCGGCTTGCAACAGGCGCACAATTTGTTCCAGCAACAGCACGCCAACGCCGGAAAACCCTTTGGCCAACGAGGCCAGGCGTACTGCCATCACGGCGCGGGTTTGTGGCGGGCTTAAATGCTGCCCCAGGCCGCAGCCGTGATAGGTGTATAAGTGGCGCGGCAATTCGGCCACCAGTTCGGGCGGCACGGTGACGGTGCAGGAATCGCCGTAGCCGGTGGTGACGCCGTAAATGGTGCCGTCTTCATGCAACAGGCGATCCAGAAAATCGGCCCCGCGTGCAATGAAGGCGCGAAATTCTTGGTCGGGCGCGAGCGTGGCCGTGGCGCGACCATGGGCCAGATCGACGATATCTTCGATGCTGAGGCGACGGCGTTCAAATTCAATCACCCGTTGCGAGCTTGCCGTGGAGAGACCCGGATCGGGGGCGGCACCATGGGCGGCGGCGTTATGGGTGGTGTTATGGGCGGTATTATTGGGGGGCATCGACAGGTTCCAGATGGGGAGTTTGCCAAAAATCATAAAAGTTAAACCATTGCAGCGGGGTGCGCAAGCAAAAATATTCCAGTTTGGCGGCATAGGCGGCGGCCAGTTCGGCCAGCGCGGCATCGCGCCCTTTGCGCGGCAAGGTCACGCGCTCACGCAGTAATTCAAAATGCACTTCGGAATGTTGGCCATGGCGCATCGAAAACAGGCAATACAATGGACAGTGCAAAATCGCGGCCAGCACATACGGCCCGACCGGAAAGGCGGCGTTTTGGCCCAGAAAGCGCGCCATGGCCACGCGCGGGCGGGCGGCCACCGGCACCCGGTCGGCGGCGATCACAATAAAGCCGCCTTGCTGCACTTTTTCGTTGAGCAACATGGCGGTGGCCGGGGTCATTTCGGTGACTTGCAATAAATCCAATTGGCTGCGTGGGTCCAGTTGTGCCAGCATGCGGTTAAACGCCGGTGCATGGCGGGTATGCACCAGTACCGTGAGTTTCAGGCCCGCCTGTTGCAGCGACAGCACCCGGCATAATTCCAGATTGCCCAGGTGGGAACACAGCAAGACTGCGCCCTGGCCGCGTTGGATTAATTCGAGCATCGGTGCCAGCCCAAAAAATTGCACATCGGCGACCGGAAACAAGCCGCCCCAGAGCATCATTTTGTCGAGTATGGTTTCGGCAAAGGCGGCAAAATGGCGCAAGATGCCGCGCCAACTGCTATCAATCGATCTGGCTGGTGTGGTGTGGGCCGCTGTGGTGTGGGCAATATGTTGTAAATACTTGGCCGAAGCGCGGCGCGCCGCACCCTGGCTTATTACATACCATAGCAATACCGGGTACAGCACCAGGCGAAATGGCCAGCGCCCCAGTAAGCGGTAGACCCAAAATAGCAAGCGCATGCCCAGCACGAAGCTCACTTCGTTGATGGTGGCCCAATGGCCGGGTGCTGCCAGCGTGGGTTTGGCTTGGCTCATGGCTTGATCCTTGATGGCGGGCGGCTGAATTTACCTGCCAACAGGCGGGGCAAGCGCAACAACATGCCAAAAAACAGGGTCGAGTGCATGCGTGTGATGAGCAGATTGTCGTGCCACAGCCGAAAATGGGATACACCATCACTCGGGTAACCAACCCGGGTGCCCAGATTTTGCACCGGCACCTGATCCCACACCAGCCGCACCAGAATATCGGTATCAAAATTCATGCGCCGCCCCAGGGGTTGGCGCGCCATTAACGCCAGCACCGGGGCCAGCGGATAAACCCGAAAACCACACATCGAATCGCGAATTTGCAGCGACAGCGTATTGATCCAGACCCAGATATGGGTCGCATAACGGCCATACAGGCGCGCCTTGGGCACCGATGCGTCATAAATCGGGTAGCCCACAATCACGGCGTCAGGTTGGAGTTTGGCCGCTTCGATGAAGGCGGGAATATCGCTTGTGGTGTGCTGGCCGTCGGCATCAATTTGCAAGGCGTGGCTATAGCCCAGCCTTGCCGCTTCCTGAAAGCCGCTCAGCATCGCGCCACCCTTGCCCTGATTAATCGGGTGAACCAACAGCGTAATGCGGCCCGGTTCCGCCGCCTGCAAGTTGCGCAGCACCTGGGCGCACGCGGGCGAGCTGCCATCATCAATCAACAGGCAGGGCAAACCGTGCGCCAACACCGCTTGTACCACGGCACCGACTGCATGCTCGTGGTTATACACCGGGATCAGCACGCAGCAATGGATGACAGATTGGGCAGATTGGCCGGGCAACATTCATCACTCCTGATCGGCTTTGCCAAAACGCAGCAAGGAATGGCAATAGCCGATATCGTCGCGCGTAGTGAGCAGGCGCAAACCGGCCGCTTCGGCCAGGCGAATGTAATCGCCACTTTGGTAGACCTTGCTATTGCCGCTGGCCATGGCGGTGAAATACGGTGAAGTATTGATCAGGCAATAGGCGGCGATATCATAGCGCTGGCGGTCCCACAGCGTATCCAGAATCAACACCTGGCCTTGTGGTGCCAAGGCAGTGGCCACGCGTTGTAAAATGCTGGCGATGGCGCTTTCACTGAAGCAGCTTAAAAACTGGCTCATCCAGATCAAATCCATCTCGCCTGGTAGTGGGTGTGATAAATCGAGCAAATCCACCGCGTGCAACTGTACCCGGTCGCGCAGGCCGGCTTGTTCCAGGTTTTGCCCGGCAACGCTCAATTGGCGTGGCAAGTCAACCAGATGCAGACGCACCTGCGGGTTATACGCCAGCGCGGCACAACTGAATTTACCAGTATTGGCACCAATATCCATGATCTGGCGTGGCACCGTGGCAAATACATCGGGCATGATACTGGGGAAGGAGGTATCGGAATAAAAATGGTCAAACGCAAACCAACTGGTTTTGGCCGGTTCCGGCAGGGCCGACATACCTTGATACAAGGTTTCCCATGGCCCCAGGCTGGCCAGACCCAATGGTTTTTCCTGATCCAGAGACTGTTCCAGGTTGAATAAGCCTTGATAGCAGACATCGTGGTTAAAATCGATATTGATCTGGGTC
Source organism: Burkholderiaceae bacterium (assembly GCA_046597185.1). GTDB lineage: Bacteria > Pseudomonadota > Gammaproteobacteria > Burkholderiales > Burkholderiaceae_D > CAMBDR01. The sequence continues at coordinate 7,522 of JBKJLF010000632.1, forward strand.
AGGCTGTCGGTCAGGATGCAAAACCCGGTTTTATCAAGCGCATAGCGGCCTTGTTTGAGTTGCACCACGCCGCACGACAAGCACGATTCCAACACCACTTTGAGCGCATACTCACGCCAGGTTGCGGTGGCGGCCAATTCTGCCACCGACAAGCCTTGCGCGCCGGCATCGGCCAGAGCCTGTAGGATGCCGCGTTTCCAGGCATAGCGCACACATTGGAACACCACCGGGCCAAAGGCGATTTTTTGTGCCTCAAACCGGGCGGCGAAGGCGCTTTGGCGGGCCGGGGAAAAATTTTTATCTGACATAAGCTCTTTAAGTGGTTGGAATCATGGATTCAGGGCAGGGGCGGGGCCAAACAGGATGCGGCCACTGGCGTGTTGCCCGGCGTCAGAAAAGTAGCGAAATTGCAAAGCGCCCTTTTGCACATCCTGGATTAATTCGAGTTGTACCGGGCTTTCGGCACGAATGATATTTTGAAATTTAAGATGGTGAATCGCCCGAAACGGCACTGCCAGGTGAAAGTATTGGCGCGCATAATGAATCGCCCAATCGACTTGCACCACGCCCGGCAACACGGGTACGCGCGAGAAATGCCCATCCAGATAAAACAGGGTGGCGGGCACGGTCATTTCAAACAGCAGGCGTTGTTCGGCTTGTTCCAATAACTGCATCTTTGGCAGGCGTGGGCGCATATCGCTTGCCGGGTTGGCATGGTCGAGCAAGGCCAATAATTGCGCCTGCGTGGTTTTGCCCTGCGCGTTGATCGGCATTTGATCCAGATAGCGCCAATGCCGGGGCAGGGCGATGGCTTCCACCACGCGCGCCAGCACCTGGCGCAAGGCTTGATTCAAAGCCGCTTTGCCGCCGGCAGCCAGCATGGCTTTACCGGCACCGGATGCCACCACAAACGCCGCCAAACGCTGGCGCACATTGGCGGCCCGGGCTACCGGGACGGGTTGGTCGGGTTGGCCAGATTGGCTGCTGCTCTCGGCGCTGTGCAGCACGATGCGCACTTCCAACACCAGGCCCGATGCCAACAGGGCCGCTTCCATGGCATCAATCGAAATGCGCTTTTCTTCGATTTTGACGATACGGTCAGTGCGCCCGAGTAGCAAAAATCGCTGATCGCCACAGTCTTGCGCCAGATCGGCCAGCCGCATCCAGCTTGCATCGGGCAGGTGGGGTGATTGCACTTCGAGTGTGCCATCGTCGGCAATGCGCCATGCCACCCGGGGCAAGGCTTGCCAGCTTTCCTGGCGCGCCAATTGCCGTTGCCGCCATGCGATGCCGCCGGTTTCAGAACTGCCATACACTTCAATCGGGGCTTGGCCCAATAAATTGGCGACCGCATGCGCCACATGACTCGGCAACATGCCGCCGGACGAAAAAATGGCCCTGGTTTGCCGGGCTGCGCCTTGCCAGTTGATATGCTCAGGCAAGCGTTTTAAATGGGCCGGACTGGCGATTAAAGCGCAGGCTCGCTCGGCCAGTGTGAGCGCCAATTGCTCCGGGTAGTTCAAGCCAAGGGCGTGAATCGCACGCCCGGCGGCCAATGGCCATAATAGCTTGAACAGCAAACCATAAATATGTTGATGCGATACGGTGGCAATGATTTCAGCGTCGCCCAAACGCGGGCCAAACACCGCTTCCAGCGTCGCGATTTCATTTAAAATTTGCGCCATCCGTTTCGGGATGGCCTGGGCCAGACCGGTACTGCCCGAGGTATGCACGACCAACGCCATGGCCTGCGGGTCGAGCGCGTGTAGCGCTGCGGGTGCGAGGGTGGGCGTAAGTGTGGGCGTAAGTGTAGGGGCCAGTGGGCTGGCTGGCGCAGGCTGGATCGGCGCATATTCAGCCGGGAATTCACCTAAAAACCCCGCTACCGAGCGTGCCAGGGTCTGGCAGGTGGTGGGCAGGGTATCGGCGCTGAGCCAGATGGTTTTGCCGCATTGCCAGGCGGCCAGCAAGGCCGCACCGAATTCGAGCGTATCACTCTGGTAGAGCGCAAAGTCTTGCGCGCTTTGTGTCGCAAGCAGGGCTTGCCATGCCGCAATCCGCTGCAAAAAATCAGCCTGACGCAGTGCAGTCGTGCCCCCCCAACCGATGATGGCATCGGCGTGCCGCGCCATCAAGGTCAGGCAAGGATCAAAACAAGGTTCAAAACTGGAATCAGGCATCATTTTACTCATCATGCAACCGTTTAAAACGCAAACGCACCCAATATTCGACCGCAAACAACAGGCCCATCAAAGCATACGCAATCACCCCGGTGTACAGCGACCACACCGCAGGCGAGGCCCACAGCGCGGTGCCCAATGCAATGCTGCCATTGATGACAAAAAACACGCACCAAACCTGGGTTACGCGGCGCGTATAGCCTATGGCCGAAGGCGGTAAATTCGGCTCTCGCATACGCGCAAACCGCTCAATCATCGACGGTGGTTGGGCCAGACTAAAGGCAAACACCAATAAAAACGCCAGATTCACCAATACCGGGTACAGCTTGAGTGGCAACAGCGCATTGGCCCACACCGCCAGCGCAACCAGAATCAGCGCGGCCAGACTGGACCAACGCGCGGCGCGGCTCAGTTTTAAGCCTGGCAAGCGGGTCGCCACTGCGCACAGCAGCAGTAAGGCCAGCCAGCGCGGTTCAATCCTGCCATCTGCCCACCAGATTAACAGAGGGTAGCTGACGGTGAGCAACACCGTCAAGACAGGCAAGATTTTTAGTAAAGTGGCTAACACAACGGGCGTTTCATCGGGCTACAGAGGCCTGGCTCCGGCTTCGGGGTTCGACGTGGATAAGGCCGACAAAGCCGCCACCACGTCTCCGATGGTGCGGATGGTTTTAAATACTTCCGGCTGCAGGCGCTTACCCGTCATCTGCTTCAATTTCACCGCCAAATCTACGGCGTCGATGCTGTCGATATCCAAATCGGCATATAAATTGGATTCGCTGGTGAGCGTGGCTTTATCGAGTTCAAACATCTCGGCCAACAAGTCGATCACCCAAACTTGCATTTGCGCCTGGTTCATTGCACTTAAATCGATCATGATGGTTCCTGGTTCTTGCGCTGGGTTTCAATTAAGGCTGCCAGTGCGCGTACCGAGGAAAAATGGCGGCGCGTATCTTCCGAATCGGACGATAATGAAATGCCATAACGCTTTTGCAATTCCACGCCCAATTCCAGCGCATCGATGGAATCCAGGCCCAGGCCTTCGACGAACAGGGGCGCATCGCTGTCGATATCGGTGGCGCTGATATCTTCCAGTTGCAGCGCATCGATAATCAATTGTTTTACTTCTTGTTCAAGCATGAGTTTGGCTCTCTTTAATAAAATAATTTTGCAGGTGCCCGGTTAAATGGCGCACCGCTTTGATGTCGGATTGACCGTTATCAATAAACCCATGAATCGAAATATCGTCTTTGACTTCGATTCGAAACACCACCTGGCGCCCTGGTATGCGCCACCATTTTTCCCCCTTACCCAGGGTGGGTGGATCACATTGAATCAGCACCGGCGTGATATTTTTGCCGCCGCGTACCGCAATATTGGCCGCACCACGCTTGAGGTTGATCGTCGCATTGGGTGAAGTGCGGGTACCTTCCGGGAAAATGATCAAATTATTCCCGGCGTTCAGTGAGGCAATACAGGCATCGATCAATTCTTCGCCATGTTCGTTGTGGACATATCCCGCCGCCCGTACTGGCCCACGCGTGAAAGGGTTATACCACAGGTGGTGCTTGACAATGCAATCGGCGCGCTTAACCCATGTTTAACATGCCTCCCGCCTTATACATCAAAAAACATCACTTTTCGACCTAAAAAGCAGCGTAACCCATTGATTTTTTCCGATTTGGCGCAAAAAGTCGATTTGTAG
>JBKJLF010000696.1:0-2824 GCA_046597185.1 Burkholderiaceae bacterium
ACCTTGGATTGCGCTTCAATGAGTAGTGATTCGGGGGAGTCGTGAAACAGACACTTCCCTTTGGCAAGAATAGCAAGCCTTGAAGCACTTGCCTCAATGTCTGCCACGATGTGAGTCGATAAAATAACAATTCGCCCCTGCGCCAGATCGGACAACAATAAGCGAAAGCGCATACGCTCTGCCGGGTCCAAGCCGACCGTTGGCTCATCGACGATGATTAATTTGGGGTCATTCAAGAGCGCCTGCGCAATGCCAACACGCTGGCGCATGCCACCAGAAAATCCCCCCAAGCGTTGATCGGCCACATCGCTTAGTCCAACCAAATCCAAACTGTATGCCGTGCGCTCTTTCGCCAGCTTGGCTGATAAACCCTTCACAGCGCCAAGATATTGCAAAAATTCTCGCGCACTCAGTGATGGATAAATACCGAAATGCTGCGGTAAATAGCCCAGAACTTCTCGCAATGGATCAGGATTTTTAGCGATATCGATACCGCACCAGGTCACATTGCCAGCAGTAGGTTTGGTGAATGTAGACAAGATACCCATGAGTGTCGTTTTCCCGGCACCATTTGGCCCCAGCAAGCCGGTAACGCCAACCCCCAGATCAAAACTGATATCATCAACTGCTTTATGGCCGTCAGGATAAGTAAAACTGACCTGCTTAATTTTTAAATTTGGACTATTCATTATAAATTTCAAACAACACAACCCCTACTCATTCTCCTCGGCAACCTCACCCTGCCCTGTCGGCCCCACCGCATCCAACCCCAGCGCCCGTGACACCGCATGTTCGGCTTGCTTCGCCAAATCGCGCCGCCGCAAACCAAATGAGCTAATATTAGCCGCATCAATCAATTCGGCCACAATCGGCCCATCCGCACTCAATACCGCTCTCAAACTGGCCAACGCCCCCATATCCCCAACAAATTCCACCGCCGGATGATATTCCCCCGTCTCCCGCAAATACATAATCGCATACGCATGCACCGGCACTTGCGCTTCCACCGCCGCCTCAAACAAATTGGCATGAAACTGCCCCAATTCACCCTGAAACGAAGTGCGCCCCTCCGGGAAAAACGCCACCCGGTCGCCCGCCTTTAAGTGCGCCACCAAACCACCAAAAATCCGCTTGACATCTTTCCGCTTGCCACGCGCAATAAAAATCGTCCCCACCCGGTGCGTCAACCAACCCAACACCGGCCAGGCACGCACTTCAATTTTGGAGACAAAACGACAGGGGTAGAGGGAATTCAAGACAAAAATATCCAACCACGATATATGATTGGCCACCACCAGCGCAGGCGGCTCGCGCTTCAAATGGCCCTCATGCGGAAACGCGGCCTCCAGGTGCGCTGGCAGGCGCAAGCGCACCCCGCACAGGCGCAACACCCGGCGTGAAAACCAGCGGATATAACGCCCACGCTGCCAACTGTCCACAAACGGAAAGCGCACCGCACACAAGGCCAGCCCCACCAGCACGTGTGCCGCGAAGGCCAATACAGTCCAGAAATATTTAAGCCCGTTCAAACCGCACCTGGCCAGAAACAATGGTGGCCTTGACCCGCCCTTGTAATTCATAACCCAAAAATGGCGTATGTTTGCCCTGGCTGGCCAGGGTGCTTGCTTGCACCACCCAACTTTGCGCCGGATCAAACAAGCACACGTCAGCCTTTGCCCCCACGCTCAAACTACCCGCAGCCAAACCCGCCACCCGCGCCGCCTGCCCGGTAATTTTATCCATCGCCCGCACCAGCGCCGCCCGGTTCCCGTCCTTGTCGGCACCGGTTTCTTGCGCCCACTTCCAGGTCAGCGCCAATAACAATTCCAAACCGGTGGCCCCGGCGGATGCTTCGGCAAAGGGTAACAGCTTTTCATCATCATCCACCGGGGTATGGTCGGAGCAAATCACATCAATCGTGCCATCTTGCAAACCCTGCCGAATCGCATCGCGATCACGCTGGCTACGCAGCGGCGGCACCAAACGCGCATTCGGATCAAAAAAGCCAATGTCGTTATCGGTCAGGTGGATATAATGCACCCCCACATCACAAGTCACCAACAAACCTTCACGCTTGGCCTGGCGCACCATCTCCACCCCCGCGCCCGAAGAAATGCGACATAAATGCACCCGCCCATCGGTGGCGCGCATCAATTCAAAAATCGTATGCAGGGCAATGGTTTCCGCCATCACCGGCACGCCCGAAAGGCCCAGGCGCGAAGCCAGCGCACCCGCATGGGCGATGCCGTCCCGCCCCAAATAGGCATCTTGCGGACGTAACCACACGGTGTAACCAAAGGTTTTGGCGTATTGCAGTGCGCCATATAACACATTGGTGTCGGCTATCGCATGTTCGGCTTGAGAAAAACCAATACAGCCCGCTTCGGTCAGTTCGGCCATTTCGGTTAAGGCTTGGCCCTTCAGGCCCACGGTGAGCGCACCCAGCGGGTAGACATGGGCCAAATTCAGGGTTTTGGCGCGGTGCTTGAGCATTTCTACCAAACCCGGTTCATCCAGTGCCGGGTCGGTATCCCGCGGGCAAATCAAGCTGGGCACGCCACCGTGCATGGCGGCCTGCATTTCAGATTCCAGTGTGGCCTTATATTCATAGCCCGGTTCGCGCAGGCGCGCCGACACATCCACCAAGCCCGGCAATACCAGGCAACCGGTGGCATCCACCACTTTGTCCAGCGCAAAACCAAGCGGCAAGCGCCCCGGTTCGCACAGCGCGAAAATTTTATCGTTTTGAATCAAGACATCTTTTTTGGCATCGATACCATTGGCTGGGTCGATCACATGACCGTTTTTGATGAGCAATTGCATG
>JBKJLF010000716.1:0-9789 GCA_046597185.1 Burkholderiaceae bacterium
CAGCCAATGCACCGCACTGGCAGCGCGAGGTATCAATCACCCATGCCAGGCGGACGCGGTCTGCGGTGGGAGTGGTATCAACCCAAAAGCTTTGCAGGCTATGTTTGTAAGCGCGCCCTTCCAGCTCGCCCGCCATTTCGCGCAGCTTACCACTCACCAGCCGCGCGCCCTCGGGCAAGCCAAGTTCCACCACCACGCCGCGCGTTTGTTTGCGCTGTTGCGCTTGTTTCGAGCCATAGCTGGGCAGGTAGCCGGTATTTTGCACAACCAGCTCCAACGAAAATAAATTGCCGCCCAAAGCTTGCGTGTTGGCCAAGAGCAGTTCCAGCTTGGGCGAGAGCAGCGCCTGCCAGATAATCCAGTCCGGGAATTTGGCCACTTCTGCTTCCAGCAAGTGCAGTGGTGGGCCGCTGAACATGGCTTGTTTATTCCAACCACCAATTTCAAGTTCGCCCAGTTGCGGGTGATTGAATTTTTTCCAATCGACATAGCCTTGGCCCGGCACTTCACGGTCAGCCCAGGCCAACATTTTCAAGTCATCTTCCACCGGGTGCTCGCGCATCCACTCAATGGCATGGTAATCAACAATCCCGGCTGCGCGCATCGGGCTCCAGATTTCTACTGTCCAGACATACATGCCGAGGCTTTCATAAATCCAGTCGAAGGTGCCGGTGATTTTATCCTTGGGGTTGTAGCGGAAATCGTGATACGTGCTGATGGCCGGATAACCGGTTAAGCGTTCGCCCTGTTGGCCCTGCAATTGGTAGACCCACAAATCTTCAGTCGGCATATTCTCGTCCGGGTGCGAGGCAAACGGGCGCAGCAGAACGCCGCTCCAGGTATGGAAGGAAGTGGCCCCGGTGATATTTGGATGGTGGGTAATGAAATGGATCAGCGCACGCACTTCCGGCTCGGAACCGGGGTAAGGGCCGGCACCGAATTGTTCGTGTTCTTGCCGCCAGTTGGCGGGGAAGTTGCGGTTTAAATCCAAACCTTGTTTGGGCAGATTGTTTTTAACCGCCACGCCATCATAATTATGCACCCGGCCTTCGCTGATGATGCGGTAGTATTGGCCGCCGTATTCGGTGGGGTCACGTTTGATCATCAGGCGTGGCTCTTGTGGGTGGCATTTCCACGCGCCGTTGGCATCAAGGATGCGCATGGTCAGAATGCGGCCATCGCCATCGACATCGCCCACATCCAGGCCATCAACCGGTTCTTCGTCAAACGGATAGGGCCGGGTTGAAGAGCGCACGATTTTGGGTGGATCTTGCATCGCCCATTCTGCGCCGTCCGGGTTGATGCGCGGGCAGATGTAGAGTGCGCGGGTGTCCAGCAGGCGGGTGATGTCGTCACGCTGGCCGTATTGGCGGGTCAGGGTATCGAGCAAATACAACACGGCGGTGCCGCCCGACAATTCGCTGGCGTGGAGATTGGCATCGACCCAGAAGGCGGGTTTGTCGTCTGCTGTGCCCGTGGCATGATTGGTGGCGGCCAGCATCCAGATATCGCGCCCTTCATGGCTGTGGCCTATGCTTTGAATCGATAATAAATGCGGAAATTCGGCGACCAATTGGTGCAGGATGGCGGAAAATTCGCTGTAGCGGTAGAAGCGGTTGAATTGGATGTTCATGGATGCGCGCCGATGGGTGTTTGGTAATTGAATGATTGAACAGTGAGCAAGTATGTATTTTGGCACAGCTTCAATCCAATACAGAGATTTACCCATCAGCCGCACCCGGTCGTTGTTTTATCCCACAGCCGCTTCCAAAATTTTGCGATAATGACGTTTGCTTGCATTGTGCACTTGACAAACTAATTTTTGTAGCTACAATTAATGGTGAATATTGAATTTGATCCTCGCAAAGACTATTCCAACATCGCCAAACACGGCGTATCGTTGGAAATGGCGAGGGAACTCGATTGGGATGCGGCGCTGGTATGGGTGGATGATCGGTTTGACTATGGCGAATGTCGGATGATCGCCCTGGCACCGGGGAGTCAATTGCTGTACTACGTCGCTTTTATTGATATTGGTGAGATACAGCGCATTATAAGCCTGCGCCGCGCCACGCGAAAAGAAGTGCAATATTATGTCCAACACCAGTAAACGCCACACTAAACGCCACACTAAACGCCACACTATCCTCATTCCTTCGCCGCAAGAAGATGCCCTGATCACGCAGCAAGCCTTGGCTGACCCGGATGCCCAGCCTTTGGGCGATACCGAACTGGCGGCCATGGTGCCGCTGCGCGCCTTGCGCGGCAGGCCAAAATCTGACCATAAAAAACAATTGCTATCGATTCGATATAGCCCGGAAGTGATTGCCTGGTTCAAGGGTACGGGCGATGGTTGGCAAGCGCGGATTAATCAGGTGTTGCAGGAGTATGTGGTGCAGCAGCCGCCAAAGGATAGCGGCGAAGATACATAAATTGCGCTATGCTGTGGATAAAAATTGGGCCTACAAACCAGAGGCCGGGCGATTGGCGCGATTAGCCCATTGCATGCCACTATAGATTACCGCCAGCACCGCCACATACGACACCACTTGCATGCCGGTAGGCCGTGCGGTATACCCCACCAAACCGTGCAATAGCTTGCCGGTAATCGATTCATCGGTCAGCAAACGCGAAGTGTCCCACAACGGGTCGCCCAAGGTCGGCAACAGATCAGCCTGAATCAGGAAGCGCACCGCATCGGCAGCCATGCCCGAAGCCAGCAATAACACCAGGGTCGAAGTGACAGCAAAAAACCACTTGACCGGAATCCCCAACAAACCGCGATACAAAGCCAAACCCACCGCAACACCACCACCCACACCAATCAAACCGCCCAAGATCATTTCGCCACTCTTGGCTCCGCCATTGGATGCCGCCACGCCATACAAAAACAAGACCGTCTCCGAGCCTTCACGCAAGACCGCCAGACTAATCACAATCAGCAAGGCCGACAGCGCACTCTTGCCATTGCGCACTGCATCGCCCACGCCACGCAAGGTAGTCGCCATTTCTTTACCGTGCGAAGCCATCCAGATATTGTGCCAACCCAACATGCCAACCGCCACCGCCAAAATCGACGCGTTGAAAATCTCCTGCCCCAAACCACTGGCCAGACGCGAAATACTCTCCGCCCCCAACGCCACCAAACCCGAGCCGAACAAACCGAGCACCAAACCCGCCACAATCCAGCGGTAGCGCCCGGCTATGCCACGCGTGGCCGCACAACCGATGCTGACGATCAGCGAGGCTTCCAATACTTCGCGAAAAACAATGAGTGCCGTAGAAAACATATTTTTACTCCACCATGATGGGGCTTATGAAGCTTTGCGCCGTGCTGGGATGAAACTCGCCAAAAAATTCAGCACGCCATGCTACCAAGCCACGCGCAACATGCGTAACATGCGTAACATGCGCAACATGCGCAACATGCGTAACATGCGTAACATGCATAAGGCCAGCCAAGCGCTTCATGAATCATCTTTCAGTTTGAATTTAACCTGCCCAATTGTAATGAGATTGAGAATCATTGTCAATCGCAGTTCGGTGAAATCGGCGTAAAGCCGCTGCAAGCAACTTAATTTGCTATACTTGAACCTCGCAACGCCTTCAAAATCAAGCTCACACCGCGCTCAATTGAAATTTTCTTGCTGATCAGGCCAAGGCATCATTCACAAAAGCAAATGCCTGCTTGGCCTTTTATGATTAAATTTTAAAGGTCTCCAACATGTTTAATGCACAACAGGTAGCAAACGCCTTCAAGCTCGATGAAATGGCGACACCAGCCTACTATATCAGCACCCAAACCGTCAAAGAAAACTTCCGCAAGGTCAAGCTCATCTGCGATAAACATGATCTTTTACCGTTCTTTTCTTTCAAGGCTTTTCCCACCATTTTGGACATGCCGTTTCTCGAATCGGAGCAAGCGAAAATCAATTTTGATGTCGCCAACCATGCTGAATTATCCTACCTGCTGGAGAAGCTGAGTCCGGCTGAATTGTCGGGTCGCGCTATTTCGATTACCGGCCCCATGATTAACAATCATCTGGCATTTAAAAAAGCGCTTGAATTAATGCGTACCTCGGCTGCTGATTGTTACATCAATGTTGAATCGATTCAAATGATTGAAGAACTGGCCCAGGAGATTGCGCAGCAGCCGCAGGTGAAGGTGGGTGTGCGGATTGCGTGGGACGACTTAACGGATCAAAAAGTCCCGTCCCGCTTTGGTGCCTCCCTGCCCTCGGCCGACGTATTTGCACACTTGTTAAAGTTGGGCTTAAAGGGGTTTCATTTTCATTCGCCCAGCACCAAAGACCGGCATTCTTATATCAGGTTGGTAGAGAAATTAAAAGCGACCTATGGCGAATTACTTGGCAAGCTTGAATACATCAATTTTGGTGGCAGCATTCCGGGTGGGTCGCTGGCTGAGTTGGAAGCCATTTTGATTGCGATGCGGGACATCGCGCCACAGAGCATCAAAATCCAAATTGAACCGGGGGCCTTATTTTTTGGTGGCGCGATTTTGTTTGCCAGCCGGGTCTGCGGCACCCAGTTTTTTGCGGAACGGCCAATGCATGTGATTACTTTGGACGCATCCCGTGAATGTCATTTGAAGTGGACCAATCCATGTATTGTGCCACCAGAAAATGTCAGTGCCGATGAAGAGCAAGCCCCCACGCTCTTTGGCGGAGCCGCTTGTTTTGAATTGGATGTTTTTAAAGTGTGCTACTGGCCAAAACAGCATTTACCCAAGGTAGGCGATTTGGTTTTTTTTGAAAGTGTGAGCTGTTATTCGGTTGCCTGGAACACGTCATTTAATGGCATCAAAACGGCTGAGATCAACTATGTAACATCCGAACCGACGATACAGCCTGAATAGTTTTGAATGAGGGAAATTCAGATAAAAAATGGCGGATGTGATGCACCCGCCATTTCCAACATTACAGACTGTTGCCAGTAGCAGCTTGATAGCTGGAACGTGTTTTGGACAATTTATGGTTATACACACCACCATAAATCATATCCAATTCATCAATCGACATGGTAGTCATTTGACGGCTGTTTTGCTCTTCAGTTGCTGCAACATTCTTGTCTGCATTGTTTTTTGCATTAAATTCCATATTTACCACTCCATTTCAGGTTAATTTCGGTTAAGTTGCTTGTGAAAACGACGCCTGAAGTATAGCCGCAACATTGCCGCCTGTCAATTTTTTTATGTGGTTAGAGCTATTTTTCCTGCTTGATTTTTGCGGAGCAAAAACAAAAACCCCCGTTTTCCAAAGGGAATTCGGGGGTTTTGATAAAACGGCTTTTTGGTGGAGGCGGCGGGAATCGAACCCGCGTCCGCAAATCCTCTACAGACAGTTCTACATACTTAGTGCTGCCATTTAATTTAACCAATCCAACGCGGACGCACACGCTGTGGACAAGCGAGTTACCTATTATTTAGGATTGAACCAAGTAACCCGATCCAAACCGATTCCCTGTAAATGACTCCACCGCTGTTACCAGCCCGCCCCAGGGAAGAAACGGTGTAGAGCTAGCAAGCAATTAAGCTGCTAATGCGTACGAGTTATCGTTTGCAGTTATAAAGTTCTGATTGTATTTACGAGGTAGTCAGGCCTCGGTATGCCCTGCGCTGCTTTGTAACCCACGTCGAAACCAGGTCGCCCCCGTCTCGCAGTTGATTGTACCTGATTTTTCGCGCCACCACAATCGCGCACTTTGAAATTTGCCTGACATGACCTCCCACTCGGGTAAAATATGCTTCGGCAGACCAGATTGACATTGGTGCAAAAATGATTCGAGAAAATATAACATGATAACGATTCCTCTTTTCCCGCTGGCGACAACTTTGTTTCCGGGCGGTTATTTGCCGCTACGCATTTTTGAAGTGCGCTATTTGAGCCTGGTCAAAACCTGTTTGGCACAGGAACAAGCCTTTGGCGTGGTCACCCTGCACCAAGGCACCGAAATTCGCGTCGCGAACCAGGAAACCCGATTCGCCGAAATCGGCACCATGGCGTGTATCTTGCAAGCGACCTCGGTTCAACCCAATCTATTGCATATTCGCTGCCAGGGCACACAACGCTTTAGCATTCAACAAAGCAGGCAACAAAGCAATGGCTTATGGATGGCCGATGTGAAAATGCTGGAGGACGATCATGTGGTGGCGATTCCCGATGAACTCGACGATACCGCACGCGCGCTGGGCCATTTGATTGCGGCCTTGCAAAAGGAAGGCTTACCCCCTAACCAATTCCCTTTGTTGCCGCCATTTCGCCTGGATGAATGCGGCTGGGTGTCCAACCGCTGGTGCGACTTGTTGCCCCTCTCCGCCAAAGAAAAACAACGCATGCTTTGCCTGGATAACCCGGTGCTGCGCCTGGAGTTGGTGCAAGACTTACTCGATGAGCGCGGCTGGCTGGAATAAACCGGGTCGCTCTACAAATTTATTTTAAGCAGCCTTGTCCAACAAATTGCCCGCCTCCATGCCAGCCTCAACCGACGTTCCCACCTGTGGCGGCATATGAGCACTGGAGCGTAACTCACGACGAAACACCCAATCACCAAGAATTTCGATCACATCATAAAAACTGGGCAGCACCAGCAAAGTCAAAACGGTGGACGTAACCGTACCGCCAATAATTGCAATCGCTAACGGGCGATAAAATTCTGCACCGTCCCCCAAGCCAATCGCAACGGGCAACATCCCGGCAATCAAGGCAAAGGTTGTCATCAAAATGGGGCGCAAGCGCTTTTTACCAGCATAAACCAGAGCCTCTTCGCGCCCATAACCTTCCAACTCCCGCCCACGCGCGCAATCGATCAAAAGAATCGCATTTTTGGCGACCAAGCCCATGAGCATGATGATACCAATCATGCTCATTAAATTGAGCGTGCCCTTGGTTAGCAATAAAGCCAGAACCACGCCAATCAAACTCATGGGCAAGGAAACCATCACCGCCAAAGGTGCGGTAAAGGAACCAAATTGCGCGACCAGAACCAGATACATCAAGCCAATGCCAAACAAAAGTGCAATAAACATTTCGGTGAATAATTCGTTTTGCGTGCGCGAACTGCCGCCCAAATCCAGCCCATAGCCTGGGGGGAAGTCGATTTTTTTCGCCAGCGCCAAAGCATCGTTGGTGATTTCGCCAGCGGCGCGCCCTTGCGCATTGGCCGCCACGGTGATGTTACGCTTGCCATCCACATGTTGAATCGAGGAGGGCGATTTGCCCATGCTGATGGTGGCAATTTGATCCAGCGGGATTAAACGATCACTACCACTCACCGCAATCGGCAAATGCGCGATATTGTCCAGATTAACCCTGTCATCCGGATGCAGGCGCACAGCCACATCGCGTGATTCCCCGGTGGGATCGACCCAATCCCCCACTTCAATACCGGCAAATGCAACCCGTAGCGATTGGGCAGCGTCGGCCGCCGAGATGCCCAAGGAATTGGCCAAGCCGCGCCGCAATTCAATGCGCAATTCATTTTGCGGTGCAATTTCGGACACGCCCACATCGGTCGCACCGGACACTTTTCTCAATTCCACCATAAACGCATTGGTGATGCGGGTTAATTGCTGTGCATCCGGCCCGGAAAATTGCAATTGAATCGGCTTGCCACCGCCTTGGTTCAAATCGCCCTGCACGTTATATTCGGCACCTACCAAACGCTTTAAGCGCTGGCGCAATTCGATCGCAATTTCACCCGCACTGCGCCGGCGCTCGGTGCTTTTCCCGATTTCAACATTCACTCGTCCGCCACTGGGACGAATCGATGCATGGGTGCGGATGACTTCGGGCAAGGTGCGCGCCAATTCTGCCGCCTTTTCCACTTTCAACTGGGAATAGCGCAAACTGGAGCTGGCCGGGGTGCGTACATCAATCAAAATCACGCCATTATCAGCCGCAGGCAAAAACTCCGTGCCGCCAAACTTGACTTGCAAAACCACCGCACCCGCCAGGCACATAATCGCAATACCAACCATGACCCAACGATGCTTCAAGGCCCAGGTAATCACACTACCATAGCGCTCGGCTTGATGATCAAACCAATTATTGAAACGCTGTAAGAGCGCACTCAAACCGCGCTTGGGCAGTAAATGCGCCCCCACCGGATCACCCCAATAGGCCGACATCATCGGGTCCAGCGTAAAGGAAATGAACAGGCTCACCAACACAGACGAAGCAACTGTCGTTGCAAAGGGGCGAAACCATTCTCCCGCCGTGCCCGGCATAAACGCCACTGGCACAAACACCGCAATAATGGAAAATGTGGTGGCCGCTACCGCCAGCCCAATTTCTGCGGTGCCCACGCGCGCCGCAGTATGACGATCAGCCCCCGCCTCCATGTGGCGCACAATGTTTTCACGCACCACAATCGCATCATCAATCAAGACCCCAATGGCCAGCGACAAACCCAGCAAGGTCATAAAATTCAAGGTAAAGCCAAGCAGCCATACCACGATAAACGAAGCAATGGCCGAAGTAGGCAGGCTTAAACCAGTGATTAAGGTAGAACGCCAAGAATTCAAGAAAACATACACCACGATAATCGTCAACACTGCGCCGTATAACAGCGATTCGATCACATTCCTTAAATTATTTTGCGCATCTTTGCCACCATCTTGGGTGATTTCGAGATGCGTTCCCTTGGGCAGCGTTTTATTCACTTCAGCCACCAGATCCCGCACTTTGTTGCCAACTGAAACCGTACTCGCTTCGCGCGAACGTATTACTTGCAAGCCCACATTGGGGTAGCCATTATTGGAACTAAAACGCCGCTCTTCGGCAAAACCATCGACCACGCTCGCTACCTGCCCCAGGCGCACCACTTCATCCCCGCGTCGCTTGACGACGATTTGTTCAAACTCCGCCGGGCTTTCAATCCGCCCCACCAAACGAATACTTTGCTGCTCCAAAACACCCCCTATTTTGCCCACGGGTGCTGTGGTATTTTGGTTACGCAGGGCGGTGACCACTTCACCCACCGAGATATTGTAGGCGCGCAATTTTTCCGAGCGCAACAAGACGCTTAACTCACGCTGCAAATCACCATACAATTCAACCACGGCCACCCCTTCCAGCGCGCGCAGTCGCGGCGATAAATTGATATCTGCCAGACGGGAAATTTCAGCATGGCTCAACGTGGTTGAGGAGAGCGCCAATTCCATCACAGGCTGTGACGATGGCTCGCGCCGTTCGATCACAGGTTCGCGCATTTCTACCGGCAGTTTATAGCGTACCGAAGCAATCGCATTGCGCACTTCATCGGAGGCTTCGATCATATTTTTCTTAAAATCAAAGAAAATAAAAAAAGTTGCAAAGCCTTCGCCCGAAGTCGAATCCAATTTATAGACGCCGCTCAAGCTTTGCAATGACTTTTCGATGCGATTGACGATTTCGCGCTCCACCGCTTCAGGTGAGGCACCAGGATAGGGAATACTCACCGTCAGAACCGGTTGCGCCACATCCGGAATTTGATTGACCCGTAATTTTTTAAGCGCCAACAAACCCAAAGCCATCATGGCGATGATAAGTACCACCGTGACAATAGGACGCTTGATACTGAAATCAGACAAAAACATCGCTTATTTCTCCACTTTGGCTGATGCCTGGGCTACCCCAATCTGCTTATTTAATTTGGCTGATTCGGCTGCTTGCACGGGGTCACCGTCTTTAAAGGTAATTTGGGGACTACGCAACACTTGCGCACCACGGGTCAAACCAGACAAGATCTCAAACTCACCCCGGCGCGTATCGCGCGCGCCCAGGGTGACCG
>JBKJLF010000890.1:0-3081 GCA_046597185.1 Burkholderiaceae bacterium
TTAAATCACATTTTGAATAATCGCCTCGGCTTGCGGGTCGCGGTGATCGTCAACGATATGTCGGACGTGAATATCGATGCCGACTTGATACGCGAGGGCGGTGCGCAATTGTCGCGCGCCGATGAAAAGCTCATTGAAATGAGTAATGGTTGCATTTGCTGCACCCTTCGTGAAGATTTATTGCTCGAAATTCGGCGCTTGGCCGAGGAGCAGCGCTTTGACTATTTGTTGATTGAATCGACCGGTATTTCTGAACCCTTGCCGGTGGCAGAAACTTTCACCTTTTCTGATGAGGCGCAGCAGAGTTTGCAAGATGTGGCCGTGCTCGATACCATGGTAACCGTGGTCGATGGCTTTAATTTTTTGCGTGACTACCGGGGTTCGGACTATTTATCCGAGCGCGGTCAGGCGGTGGATGAAGACGATCAACGCACGGTGGTGGATTTGTTGGTGGATCAGGTTGAATTTTGCGATGTGATCGTACTCAATAAAACTGATTTACTTCCGGTCGCAGATTTGGCAATATTGCGTGGTATATTGCAAAAACTCAACCCGGGTGCGGATATTATCGATACCCAATTTGGTCAGTTGCCCCTGGAGCGCATCTTGCACACTGGGCGCTTTGACTTTGCCAAGGCCGCCGCCGCGCCGGGTTGGTTGCAACAATTGCGCGGCACCCATGTGCCGGAAACCGAGCAATACGGGATTGCCAGCTTCGTGTACCGGGCGCGCCGACCGTTTCACCCAGAGCGGTTTTGGCAATGGATACAAACTGAATGGCCGGGGGTGTTGCGCTCCAAAGGCTGGTTTTGGTTGGCCACGCGTATGGATTTTTCCGGGGCCTGGTCGCAAGCGGGCGGGGTGGCGCGGCATTATGGTGATCAATTGTGGTGGTGTGTGGTCGAGTCGGATCAATGGCCGACCGAGGCGCAAGAGCGTGAAAAAATTGAACAGAAAATGCTGCCGCCGTTTGGCGACAGGCGTCAGGAAATCGTACTCATCGGTATTAATATGGATCAAGCTGCATTGAGCGCACAATTCGATGCTTGTTTATTGAGCGATTCTGAAATGGCGGCCGGGCCGGAAAGTTGGGCGCAGATGTCTGATCCTTTCCCGGATTGGGATGTGTATGAAGAATATGACGAAGATGATCAGGAAGATTAACAAGATCAGGAAGATTAACAAGATCAGGATGATCGGGACAGGAGTTGATATGCGAAAATGGATTGCTGCGCTGTTGCGCGCAGCCGCTTGCGTGCTTGGCACACTGGGCGCGCTTGGCAGCGTGGCCGCTGCGGCGTCAGAAACAGTCGGCAAAACCTGTTATTTGCCGGGCCATCGGCTTCCCTTGCGGTGCCTCGTGGTGCCAGTGCCGCGTGATTATGCCCACCCAGAGCGTGGACAAATCAAGATTCATGTGATTGTGGCACCTGCGTTTCGCGAAAATGCCAAGCCGGATGCGGTGTATGTGTTGGCTGGCGGGCCGGGGCAATCGGGGTCCAGCATTATTCCGCTGCTGGAATGGGGTTTTCACCGGGTGCGCGCCACCAGGGATATTGTGATCATCGATCAGCGTGGCACCGGGCGCTCGGGCAAGCTTAGTTGTAGCACGATCGAGCACAGTGAGACCGAAGAGCGCGAACAGGCGCATCAGGAATTGACTGAATGTTTGAAATCATTGAAAGTCGATTTTAACGATTATTCGACCGACGCCGCCGCCCGTGATATTGAACAGGTACGCCTAGCCTTGCATGGGCAAAAAATTAATTTATGGGGTGCATCCTACGGTACGCGTTTGGCGCAAGCGCATGCGAGGCTGTTTCCGGCCAACGTGCGCAGCATGGTGTTGGATGGCGTGGTGGCACCGCAGCAAAACGTGGCGATGTTAAACCTCGAAGCCCAGCGCGCCTTGGGGCAATTGCGCCAACAGTGCGCGCAAGATGCGCAATGCCGCACCACCTTTCCGCAATTTAATGTGCAACTCGATGCGCTGGTAGCGCGTGCAGCCAGCGGTAAAGAAGTCTTTTCTTTCCAACACCCGCTGACCGGTAAAACCATTCAACGTACTTTGGAATTGGACGATGTGGTGGCACCTATCCACGCTTTATTGTATGTACCGCAAAGGGCGGTGCGTTTGCCCTGGTTGATCATGCAAGCGGCGCAAGGCAATTGGCAGCCTTGGGCCGCGCAAGCGTATTCCGGCGGCGGCACGCTGGATGTGGCGGCGGGTTTATATTTGGCGGTCGTGTGTGCCGAAGACTGGCCTTATCTGAGTGCCGATGCGCTGCAAAATGAACAGGCGAATTCATTTATGCGCGATTCATCGGCCAAGGGTTTGGCGCGCAGTTGTCCGTTGGTACACGTCAGGCCAAGGCCACGTTCGCCTGCCGGCCAGCTTCAAACGCCCGCTTTGTTATTGTCGGGCCAGCGCGACCCGGTTACGCCGCCACAACAGGCCGAACAAGCACTGCGCTTGTTACCGCAAGGGCAGCACATTATTGCTGCGCAACTGGGGCATGGCGTGAGTTACACGGCTTGCGGCCCCAAATTGCTGCGTCAGTTTTATGATGACCCGGGCAAAAAAGTCGATGGCAAATGCTTCGATACCCTGCCAGCGGCTTCGTTTGTGATGTCCGCCGCCGGGGCGCAACCTTGAAGCAACCATAAAACAACCATAAAATAACCATAAAATAACCATAAAATAAGCTGTGAGCCTTCCATGATACAAGTCGATCAAATTTCAAAACACTTTGGCAAAGTGCAAGCCTTGAATAATGCCAGTTTTCAAGCCCATGACGGGCGCATTACCGGTTTGCTGGGGCCAAACGGTGCCGGTAAAACCACGGCCTTGCGCATTATTTTTGGTTTGCTGGCCTGTGATTCCGGGCGAGTCAGTATCGATGGCATCGACCCGGCACAGCAACCTTTGGCCGCACGCACGCGCATGGGTATCTTGACCGATCAATTTGGTTTGTACGAGCGCTTGAGCACGAGGGAAAATATTCGCTACTTTGGGCAATTGCATGGCATGAATCAACAACAAATTGAAACCAATAGCGCGGAATTGGAAAAAATGCTGGG
>JBKJLF010000899.1:0-2737 GCA_046597185.1 Burkholderiaceae bacterium
CTTATTTTGCTTATTTTGCTTATTTTGCTTATTTTGCTTATTTTGCTTATTTTGCTTATTTTGCTTATTTTGCTTATTTTGCTTATTTTGTTAATAGCTTGGGTGAAAACCCATCGGCGGTCATTTCGATTTCGGTTACCTCGCCATATTTTGCCGCAATTGGCCGAATCGCTTCGGCTTTTCCAATCAACAGCATTTGCAAATGCTCACGCGGGAAATGCTTGTCAATTAATTGCTTGGCTTTGGCCGGCGTCAAACTATCGACATCGCGGGTAAAATGATCAATTTGCTCGCGCCCAAATTTCGCCACAAACATCTCCGCCAACAGTAAGGCCAATTGTTGATTGGTTTCAAAGCGGGGTGGGTACTGCCCTTTCACATAGGCTTTGGCCGATTCCAGGGTGGCCGCATCGACGCCTTTATCCCACAGCCGACGATAGGTTTTCATGCTCAATTCCAGCGCGGCGGCGGTGGTATCGTTGGCGGTATAGCTGGAAACCGAAAAACTACCCGTTTGGGAGAGCGTGCTAAAACTACTGCCGGCACCATAAGTCAAACCGGAATTAACCCGTAACTCATCATTTAACCAGGATGTGAAGCGGCCGCCCAAAACGGTATTAATCACCTGCAAGGCAACGAAATCAGGATCATTGCGCGCAATGCCTTTGCCGCCAAATAAAAAGGTGGTTTCACGCGCGTCGGCTTTATTCACCAACCAAACCCGCGCCTTCTCGGCCTTGACCTGGCCCAAATTATTTTGCACTGGTAATTTTTCATTGCCTGCCTGCCATTGCCCAAACAACTGGCTGATTTTATCGCGCATGACGCTGATTTTAAAGTCGCCCACCACCACCAGGGCGGCATTGTCCGGGCGATAAAAGCGCTGATGAAATTGTTGCACATCTGATCGAAGCATAGCGGCGACACTCTTTTCCGTGCCCGAAACAGGGTTGCCATAAGGCAGGCCACCAAACAACATGCTTTGATAATACTCACGGGTCACGTTGCGTGGGCTTTCTTTGGCACGCTTCAATTCGGCCACGCTACGGCTGCGCAGTTTGTCAAATTCCGCCGCCTCGAAACTGGGTTGCTGCAGCAAATCAGCAAAAATCGGCAATAAGGTATCCGTATCTTCCTGGGCAAAATCGGCGTACAGCAAGCCTTTTTCCAAACCACTGGCGTTTTCCAGTAACGCGCCTTTAAAGTCAAAGGTCACATCCACTTTCTCTTTATTGAATTTGGCCGTCCCCAGACGTAGCGCGTCATTGGTCAAATGCGCCAGGCCCGCTTGTTTTTCATCAAAAATCGCGCCCGTTTTAATCACCGCGCTCACCGTCACCAAGGGCGAGTTATGGCGCTCCATCAAATACACAGTCAAACCATTGGGCAGCTTGCTGATTTCAAATTGCGGCAAGCGAAATTCACTGCTGGCCGCGTGGGCAGCTTGCCCCATTGCTAAAACCAGGGCCGCAAACAAAGCCAGTTTGTTCAATCCGATTTTCATTCCGGTTTTCATATGCTTATTCCTCCTTGGCCGCCAACACACCCACGGTGCGTTGCGACTTTTTCAAATATTTGGCCGCGACCGCCTGAATGTCAGCCGGCTTTAATTTTTTATATTCAGCAGGCGCGCTGAGTGCCTTTTTATAATCGCCATTAAACACTTCACTCATGCCTAAAACCCGTGCCGTGCCATTAATCGTTTCAAAAGCGCGATATAACTCCACCACTTTTTGATTTTTCACCTTTTGCAACTCATCTTCGCTAATGCCGTCTTTAATGAGCTTGTCCACTTCCGCCAACAAGGCTTTTTCCAGATCAGCAGCGCCCACTTTGGGTGCGGCAACCGCACTTAAATACAATAAACCGGGGTCAAATCCGTCAATGCTCTCGGCACTCACCTCGGTGGCCAATTGGCCATCCACCAATGCCTTGTAAAGCCGTCCGGTTTTACCGCCAGCCAAAACCGCTTGCAATACATCCAGGGCAAAAAAATCAGCATGATTTACGGCGGGCACTTTGTAAGCCACCGCCAAATTGGGGGTGGACGCCGACTCTTTGGCCACGAATACGCGCTTCTCACCACGTTGTTCCGGCTCCACAGTACGCACCGCAGGCGGTGCTGCGCGCTTGGGAATTTTATCGAAATATCTTACCGCCAGGGTTTGCACCTGATCGAATTTGACATCCCCAACGATCACCGTGACCGCATTATTGGGCGCGTAGTAGGTATGAAAATAGCGCTCCAAATCCTGCTGAGTCCAAGCTTTGATATCGGATTCAAACCCGATCACCGACCACGAATACGGATGCGCGGTAAAGGCCACGCTATTGATTTCTTCAATCAAAGCCCGGTTATTGGAATTTTCCAAACCGGTACTGCGCTCGGATAACACCACCCCGCGTTCACTTTGTACCATTTTCGGATCAATTGACAGATGGGCGATACGGTCACTTTCCAAATCAAAAATGGCTTCCAGCGCGTTGGCGGGAAACCAGTTAGTATAGGCCGTAATGTCGTTGGTCGTAAAGGCATTATTGGCACCGCCTTTGGCCTCCATGGTGCGGTCAAACAGTTTGGGGCCGTATTTTTTGGAGCCATTGAACATCATATGCTCAAAAAAATGCGACAGGCCGGTTATGCCGGGGACCTCATTGCGGGAACCCACTTTCCAAAAGGTGTACATGTTTGCATTCGGAATCGAGTGATCCTCAAGCAGCAGCACTTTCATGCCAT
>JBKJLF010000006.1:0-2950 GCA_046597185.1 Burkholderiaceae bacterium
TGGCAAAAGTCGTTAAATGTGGCAAAGGGTGCAATATAATGCGCCGCCAGCGGTGGTTTCAATGCTTTGTCGGCGGCAACGGCGCTGTGCGGGCGTGGAATGCTTTGGGCTAAATCGCGATTTACTTCATGGTTGCCAACGCAAGCAATCACTTGTTGATAGCCCAAGCCGCAGCAAGTTAGCAAGGCATCAAGCCAAGTTTTCAGTTCTGCATAATCACTGGCAGCGCCGCGCCACACCAAATCGCCCGAGATGCAAATGATGCTCGGCTTCCATTGAGCAGGAAGTTTATCGATTTCACGCAGCAAGGCATTCAAACAATTCGCGCGCTGTGCTTTGGCCGTGGCATGGTTGCCTTCGTAACCAAAATGCAAATCGGTTAAATGCAGCAGGGTTTTCATGGGGTTAGCGGTTTGATTGAAACAATTCCTCTATGCTACTGACATCCAATAGCCGAACACACCATTGCGCTAGTTCAGTCGATGTCGCGCCATCGATTTTGCTATCCACCCAAGGCGGTGTTGGGCCAAAGCGCCGCACGAGCATGGCTTGCAACACCATGGCACTCCCTTTTTTCTCCCCACGCTGCTCGCCAGCTTTCAAACCGCGTTCTTCGCCAACTTTCAAGCCCCTGCTTTCACCTTCAAGTATCATTTTTTCAACATTTTCAACTAGCATGGAAACGACTCCTTTCAATTCATAGATGCTGCTTGGCAGTGGAATGTCTGCGGGCAGCTTTTTGCGTAAGACGCGCGTTGCTAATTGGGCAATGGCTGCAAACAGGGGTTCATATCGGGTGGTATCGTGCCATTTTAACACCTTGGCTAGCGCCTTGTGTAGCCCCTCCAAACTGGTTTGGGTTTCGATTAAGAAAATGGCGGCGGCGAGGTTGTCGAGGTCGGTCAGGTAAGCTGCATCGTAACTCCCTTCGTCAATTAAAAAGTAATGGAGTTGTGGAATATGGTGTTCAAAGCCGGCTGGCGGGGGGCTGATTACATCTTGCGTGGCAAGCGGTGCGCTCCAACGCGGGGTACCGTTGTACAGCACGATCGGTAGCACAAAGGGTAATTTGCCTGCCGAGTCAAATTCAGCATTCTTGATTAATTCTTGATACAACAAACCCACGTACACCAACATTCGGATCGCCATATATTGGTTGATGGACGATTGAAATTCAAACAACAAATAGACATATAACCACGTTCCTTTGGAGCGCACGCGCCAAATCAGGTCAGAATGCCGCGCATCAGCTTGGTCAAATTCGGCAACAAAACTGCTTTTGAAGGGTTCTAGCGTGGCAAAATCGAGGTCGGCTAGCCAAGGGCCGGGTGCAAAGCCAGTGATGATGTCTTGCACCATCGCGGGGTGGCTGAAGATTTTTTTATAATCTGCGTCGGATGAGTTTGACATGGGTAACGGTGAGATGAGGTGAAGTAAATAAAGTTGATATTATGCGGCTATGCTGGAATTTGGACTTTTTGCAGTTGCTGTTCCAGCGCTGCCAATTCCTCTTTTTTGCGCCAATAGCCGCATTGTTCGATCAGGTGGCGTGCGGCTTGTAGGTCGGCTTGTGGGGTGTGCCACGGGTAGGGCGTGGTGGTGGCAAATAGCTTGACGCGGGTTAGGTGGATGTCGGCCATGAGCAGCGGCATGGGGCCGGATTCGGCTATTTCCCAGCTTTCTGCTAGGTCGGCTAAGGCGGCGGTGGGTTGGTGGTTGGCGCAGTAGTATTCGGCTCGGGTGATTAGGGTGCGGGGGAGGTAGCCGCCAGCGTCAGCTTGCCGCACGCCCGTAACTGCTAGTTGCAGGTGCTGCCCAGCAGAGGCCAACGGGGCTGGCTGCGGCCACGCTTGGGTTGAGTGGGTGTGGGCCAGCAAGGCGCAGCGGCCTAGTGTTAGGTGGTCTAGCGCGATGGAGAGCAAGTCGTTTTGGCGCTCGGCCACGACCAGCGCTTGTTCGGCACGGCTGGCAACTTCTTGGCACAGCGTGCTGTTTTGGCCGCTGGGGTCGCACGCCATGGCGGCTAGCAGCAGATCGCAATACCGGAAGCCTTGCAGTGAATACAGCAGCGGGTTGCTTGGTGCCCTTTCTTTTTGCAGCAGTTCCGCCTGCTGCATCAGGTTCAAGGCCATGCTGCGCTCGCCCGCTTGGTGCAGCGCGTCGGCATGGGTGGTGCGCGTAACCATGCGCAGAAACGCATCACCACTCTGTTCGGCATGCGCCAGCGCTTGCGCCGCCATGGCTACCGCAGCGTCAATCTGCCCTAGCAGGCATTGCAGTTCGCTCAAGTTGTTGGCTATTTTGGCGGCGTTTTTCCAGTCTTGCAGCGCAACATACATGGCTAAACTCGCTTGCAGCGGCTGCAAGGCTTCCTGCAAGCGCCCCAAGGCGCACAAGCGGAATGCGGCTTCGCCCAACAGCCAGCTTTGGTCACTTTCGCTAAGCTGCTGGGCAGGCTTCTGCCAACCAGCGCCAAAAAAGCAGGCCACGGCCCCCAGATCGGCACCGAAAGCGCCTAATTTGTTGGTGCTGTAAATTCATCGCGGCGCAAGATGCGGGCGAAGTACACCTCACACGCTTTTTGATACAACCCCGCCAGGCAACCATGCGCCACCGCTTGGTACAGCGGTTGCAAATCTGCCAGCGTGGGTTCGGCCTTATCTTGGGTGCTGGTACACAAATAGTCGAACAAGCGCGCATGCGCTGCACGCCATGCTTTGGCTTGCTGTTTTTGCAGTTGCGCCGCAAAATACTCGCGCAGCAAAGGGTGAGCGGCTAGCGATTGCCATTGGCCGCTGGTGTCGCACTGCACCTTCAGCAAGCCGCTCTCTGCCACCTTGCTGCACAAGGATTGGAATTGCGCATCGGCCAGCGGTACGGGACGCTTTTTCTTGCCGCGTGGGGTGCTTTCCACGTCAAACAAGGCGTTGGTCAGCCCTTCAATTGGTTT
>JBKJLF010000045.1:0-9550 GCA_046597185.1 Burkholderiaceae bacterium
CGGTCATCGGTTTCCATCACTTTCACGCGCACCAACTGGCCTTCTTTCAAATAGTCCGCCACCGCATTCACGCGCTCGTTGGCGATTTGGCTGATGTGCAGCAAACCGTCTTTACCCGGCATCACTTGCACAATCGCGCCAAAGTCGAGTAATTTCAAGACCGTGCCTTCATAAGTTTTGCCCACTTCCACCGAAGCGGTCAATTCTTCAATGCGGCGCTTGGCTTCTTGCCCTGCTGCTGCATCCACCGAAGCAATGGTCACCACACCTTCGTCAGAAATATCGATTTGTGTACCGGTTTCTTCGGTCAGCGCACGAATCACCGCGCCGCCTTTGCCGATCACATCACGAATCTTTTCAGGATTGATTTTAACGGTGATCAAACGTGGTGCGAAATCGGACAATTCGGTTTTTACGGTTGGCATATACGTTTGCATCTGCGCCAAAATGTGCATACGCCCTTCTTTGGCTTGTTCCAGCGCTACTTGCATGATTTCTTTGGTAATGCCCTGGATTTTAATGTCCATTTGCAAGGCGGTAATGCCAGTGGCAGTGCCGGCTACTTTAAAGTCCATGTCACCCAGGTGATCTTCATCGCCCAAAATATCGGTCAACACGGCAAACTTGCCGCCATCTTTAATCAAGCCCATGGCGATACCTGCCACGTGCGCTTTCATCGGTACGCCCGCATCCATCAAGGCCAAACAACCACCGCAAACAGACGCCATTGACGACGAACCATTCGATTCGGTAATTTCTGATACCAAACGCACGGAATAGCTAAAGTCTTCCGCATTCGGCAAGGCCGCCACCAAGGCGCGCTTGGCCAAACGACCATGGCCGATTTCACGGCGTTTTGGTGTGCCCACGCGGCCAGTTTCGCCGGTGGCAAACGGGGGCATATTGTAGTGCAGCATGAAGCCGTCGGAATATTCACCCATCAAGGCGTCGATTTTTTGATTGTCGCGCGCGGTGCCCAAAGTGGCAATCACCAAAGCTTGGGTTTCACCACGGGTGAACAGGGCCGAGCCGTGGGTGCGCGGCAAGACGCTGGTGCGCATGGTGATGGG
This sequence comes from Burkholderiaceae bacterium, assembly GCA_046597185.1. Taxonomy (GTDB): domain Bacteria; phylum Pseudomonadota; class Gammaproteobacteria; order Burkholderiales; family Burkholderiaceae_D; genus CAMBDR01. The sequence goes on from JBKJLF010000045.1 coordinate 1,071, forward strand.
GCGCACGGTGCGGGTGTCGCGACCGTCGATACGCGGTTCGCCATCCAGAATTTGCGAGCGCACAATTTTGGATTCCATCTCAAATATGACGTAACTCACTTCGGATGAATTCGGTGCAGCCACGCCAGCGGCGGCGGCTTCGGCGGCCAATGCGGCGTTGACGTTGGCACTGACGGCATTCAATTGCGCAGTACGCGCTTGTTTGTCTTTGACTTGATAGGCGGCGCGCAATGCAGCTTCGGCATGGCCGGCAATGCTGGCGATCAGGGCTTCATTTTTCGGCGCTGGTGCCCATTCAATTTCAGGTTTGCCACCATCACGCACCAATTCATAAATCGCATCGATCACAACCTTCATTTGCTCATGGCCATACACCACGGCACCCAACATTACGGCTTCAGACAATTGCTGCGCTTCGGATTCCACCATCAACACCGCAGTTTCTGTACCCGCGACCACCAAATCCATTTGCGAGGTTTTTAATTGGCTCGCGGTTGGATTCAACACATATTGACCATCAATATAACCCACGCGGGCAGCGCCCAGCGGGCCATTGAATGGAATGCCGGACAGACAAATCGCTGCCGAAGCACCAATCATGGAAGCAATATCAGGATCGATTTCAGGGTTGACCGACAAGACGTGAATGATCACTTGGACTTCATTCAAATAACCGTCTGGAAATAAAGGGCGAATCGGGCGATCAATTAAACGCGATGTGAGCGTTTCTTTTTCAGACGGACGGCCTTCACGCTTGAAGAAACCGCCGGGAATGCGACCCGCAGCATAGGATTTTTCGACATAATCCACCGTTAAGGGGAAAAAGTCTTGACCTGCTTTGGCATCTTTTTTGGCAACCACGGTTGCCAATACGACCGTATCCTCTACCGATACGATGACTGCACCCGATGCTTGCCGCGCAATTTCACCCGTCTCCAGGGTGACTTTATGCTGGCCATATTGAAATGTCTTGGTAACTTTATTAAACATGTTTTTTCCTTTTCTATTTGCCGACAGATTTTCAGGCGCTGTCGTTCACCTCACCACGGACAGGATGCGCCAGGGCCGCCCTGCCTTAATACATAGCCAATTCGTACCCAATACGCACCCAATTAAATGCAAAAAGCCCGCGTCAAATAAAGACGCAGGCATTTTATGTTTTCAATTTAAAAATAATCAGGGTAAATAAAATGATTATTTGCGCAAACCGAGTTTGGCGATCAATTCACGGTAACGATTGGCATCGGTACGTTTCAAATAAGCCAGTAAGCTCTTACGACGGTTAACCATCATGATCAAACCACGACGTGAGTGGTGATCTTTTTGGTGAACTTTGAAGTGGCCATTTAATTCGTTGATGCGTGCAGTCAACAACGCAACTTGCACTTCAGGGGAGCCTGTGTCGTTTTGAGCACGGGCATTGTCCGCAATAATGGCGGCTTTGTTGATATTTTCTACAGTCATGATTTACCTTTCACATGCGATACGCCGAGCCGGGTTTGCTATAAAGCGGAGCATTTTAGCCAGATGTATCGTGAACTACGTTAAAAAAAGAGGCCATAAAAGCCAGCCAAGAAGTATACCTGAATTTTTGGAATAAGTCGCGCATCCCGACTATAATTAAGTGAATACCTAACCGTGAGCGAAAAATGAAACACTTTTTACCTGCTATAACGCCCCTGATCCTCGCACTGGGCCTCACTGTGGGCCTCACTACGGGCTTTTTATCCGGCTGTGCCAACACGCCACCACTGTTTCCCGGCGATGCCGAAAGCGTGGTATTGAGCAAACTGGGCCCACCCGCCGCGCGCTATCAGGTGGGCGCAGAACAATGGCTGGAATACCCCGGCTTTCAAAATACCTGGTTCGCGCATATTGGCGCGGATGGCAAGCTTAACGCATGGGAGCAAGTCTTAACTCAGACCAAATTTGCCACCATTACGCTCGATAAAGCCACGAAAAAGGAAGTCTTGCGCACCCTGGGGCACCCGGTCGAAAGCTCCTACTTATCGCTACCCAAATTGGAAGTTTGGTCGTATCGCTATAAAGAAGCCGGGGTCTGGGATTCCATGATGCATGTGCATTTTGATAACACAGGCATTGTGCGCAAGATGGAAAACGGGCCAGACCCGCGTTTTGAACGCGAGCCACGCTTTTTTGGCCGAGGCCGATGGTAGGTTTTGCCAACCTCATTTGCTAACCTCATTTGCCCACATCGGCAAGCAACTGCCTCAAACCTGCGGATTGAGCTTTTCCACCTTGGAATGCAGCTTGTTCAAGCCCGACAAATACGCCTTGGCCGACGCGGCCACAATATCCAGATCCGCCCCCACACCATTGACGATGCGCCCAGCCTTGGAGAGCCTGACCGTCACCTCGCCTTGCGCTTGCGTTCCGGCAGTAATGGCGTTGATGGAAAAGAGCAGCAATTCTGCACCGCTTTGCACCTGGCTTTCAATGGCAACAAACGTGGCATCCACCGGGCCATTGCCTTGGCCCTGGGTGCGGCATTCTTTACCGTCAATCGCAAACACCACTTGCGCATTCGACTTTTCGCCCGTTTCCGATTGCTGCGCCAGCGAGACAAAACGATAAAATTCGTTTTCATGGCCCAGCGCTTCATTGGATACCAGCGACATGATGTCTTCGTCAAAAATCTCGGATTTGCGATCTGCCAATTCTTTAAAGCGGGTAAACGCAGCATTGACCTCGGTTTCCGATTCCAATTCGATGCCTAATTCATGCAAGCGTTGCTTAAAGGCATTGCGCCCGGACAGTTTGCCCAGCACCATTTTATTGGCGGCCCAGCCCACATCTTCGGCACGCATGATTTCATAGGTTTCGCGCGCTTTTAAAATACCATCCTGATGAATGCCGGAAGCATGGGCAAAGGCATTGGCCCCCACCACGGCTTTATTCGGTTGCACCGCAAAGCCGGTAATTTGCGATACCAGCTTGGAGGCAGGTACGATTTGGCTGATATCGATGCCGCATTCCAGATTGAAATAAGCCCGCCGCGTGCGCAGCGCCATCACCACTTCTTCCAGCGCGGTATTGCCTGCGCGTTCACCCAGGCCATTGATGGTGCATTCGATCTGACGCGCACCGCCTATCATCACCCCCGCCAGCGAATTGGCCACCGCCAGGCCCAAATCGTTGTGGCAATGCACCGACCAAATCGCCTTATCGGAATTGGGAATGCGTTCACGCAAGCGTTTAATGGCTTCACCAAATAATTCGGGCACGGCATAACCGACGGTGTCGGGGAAATTGATGGTGGTTGCGCCTTCGTCGATCACGGTTTCCAACACTTTGCATAAAAAATCGGGGTCGGAACGGCTGCCGTCTTCCGGCGAAAATTCGATATCGTCAGTATATTGGCGCGCAAAACGCACCGCCTGGCGCGCCTGTTCCAGCACTTGCTCGGGCGACATGCGCAACTTCATTTCCATATGCAAGGCGGAAGTGGCGATAAAGGTGTGAATCCGCTTGCGCCGCGCACTTTGCAAGGCTTCGACGGCACGCCCGATATCACGGTCATTGGCACGCGCCAGCGAGCACACGATGGAATCTTTGACCACCCCGGCAATGGCCTTGATCGATTCAAAATCCCCCTGTGAGGCAGCGGCAAAACCGGCTTCAATCACATCCACCTTCATGCGCTCCAACTGGCGCGCGATGCGCAGTTTTTCGTCACGCGTCATGGACGCGCCGGGCGATTGTTCGCCATCACGCAAGGTGGTATCAAATATAATTATTTTATCGCTCATTTCATTGCCTCACTTAATTTGAGTTGATTTGACTTGATTTGACTCGATTTGACTTTATCTGACGTTAGCGCATTTTAAATATCATGGCTATCATCGTCATGGGTTTCGATTTCAGTCTGGACGATGCTGATGGGTTTGCCTTTGATCAAGCGCCAAAAGAAAATCACATAGCCTGATAACCCAAACAAGATGAACATGCCAAACAAGACAATCGGCGGGTGAATCGAAATCGCCACAAAAATCAACACCACCACAAAGACCATGATAAAAGGCACGGCTTTGCCGAAATTCACATCTTTAAAACTGTAAAACGGCACATTGGTGACCATGGTTAAACCAGCAAACAAGGTGATGACCCAGGACACCCAAGACACCCATAGCGGATGTTGGTCAGTAAAGCCACTGTCAACCATGACATAAATAAAGCCCGCGACCAAGGCCGCTGCTGCCGGGCTGGGCAAGCCTTGAAAATAACGCTTATCGACCACCGCAATATTGGTATTGAAACGGGCCAAACGCAGAGCGGCACCAGCACAGTAGACAAAAGCCGAAAGCCAGCCCAATTTACCCAGGTCTTTCAAGGCCCAAACATAGATCACCAAGGAGGGGGCGGCACCAAAATTGACCATATCGGACAGGCTGTCGTACTGCGCGCCAAATTCACTCTGAGTATTGGTCAAACGGGCGATCCGGCCATCCAGACTATCCAGAATCATGGCGATAAAAATCGCAATAGCGGCGTTTTCAAATTTTTGATTCATCGCCATAACGATGGCATAAAAGCCGCAAAACAAGGCGGCAGTGGTAAAGGCATTCGGTAACAGGTAAATACTTTTATGACGATTGCGTCCGGGGGCCGCATCCGCCGTGCTCGCCGCGTTTGCCGGATTTACACTGGCATTGCGCGCAGGCTTGGGCGTTTGGTGAAGTTTGGCTTTGCGGCGATTGAATACTGCCATACAGGGATTCCATTTTCAGATAAAAAAGTTCAGAAGGTTTATTGCATACGCATTGGCTATTATAACCTCCCCAAAATGCAATGAGGCAGTTTCCTGCCCCATTGTTTTGAACCATCACCACGAAAACAGATTAGTTCTTGCTTTGATCCACCAGTTTATTTTTCGCAATCCAAGGCATCATGGCACGCAAAGTCGCGCCCACTTGTTCAATTTGATGCTCGGAAGTTAAGCGACGACGTGAAATCAGGGTCGGTGCGCCCGCCTTGTTTTCCAGAATAAAACTCTTCGCGTATTCGCCGGTTTGAATATCTTTCAGGCATTGACGCATGGCATCCTTGGTGGCATCGGTAACGATTTTCGGGCCAGTGACGTATTCGCCATATTCGGCATTATTCGAAATCGAATAATTCATATTGGCAATACCGCCTTCATAAATCAAATCAACAATCAATTTTAATTCGTGCAGGCATTCAAAATACGCCATCTCTGGCGCATAACCGCCTTCGACCAGAGTCTCAAAACCGGCTTTAATCAATTCCACTGTACCGCCACACAATACGGCTTGTTCACCAAACAAATCGGTTTCGGTTTCTTCGCGGAAATTGGTTTCGATAATCCCGGCACGGCCACCGCCGTTGGCCATCGCATACGAGAGGGCAATATCACGCGCCGAACCGGATTTGTCCTGGTACACGGCGATCAAATGCGGTACGCCGCCGCCTTGGCTATAGGTCCCGCGCACGGTGTGGCCGGGGGCTTTTGGTGCGATCATGATCACGTCCAGATCGGCACGCGGTACGACCTGGCCGTAATGCACATTAAAACCATGGGCGAAGGCTAAAACCGCGCCTTGTTTGGCGTGCGGAGCGACGTTTTCATTGTAAACCTGGGCGATATTTTCATCAGGCAACAAAATCATGATGACATCGGCTTCTTTGACCGCATCATTGACTTCGGCCACGCGCAAACCGGCGTTTTTGGCTTTATCCCACGATGCACCACCTTTACGCAAGGCGACGGTGACTTTACAACCGGAATCATTCAGGTTTTGCGCATGCGCGTGGCCTTGCGAACCGTAACCGATGATGGTCACGTTTTTGTTTTTGATCAGGGACAAATCACAATCTTTATCGTAAAAAACTTTCATTATATTTTCCTAAAATGGGTTTTGGTATAAATTACACTTTCAAAATGCGCTCGCCCCGACCTATGCCGGAACCACCAGTACGCACTGTTTCGAGAATCGATGCAGTATCAATCGATTCGATAAACGCATCGAGCTTGCCTTTATTACCCGTTAATTCAATGGTGTAGGTTTTTTCAGTCACATCGACGATACGACCACGGAAGATATCAGCGGTACGCTTCATTTCTTCCCGCTCTTTGCCAACCGCACGCACTTTAATGAGCATGAGTTCGCGTTCGATATGCGCGCCTTCGGTTAAATCGACCACTTTCACCACTTCAATCAGGCGATTCAAGTGCTTGGTGATTTGTTCGATGACATCGTCCGAGCCGGAAGTAACAATGGTCATGCGCGATAAGGTGGGGTCTTCGGTCGGTGCTACCGTTAAGGTTTCGATATTGTAAGCACGTGCTGAAAACAAGCCCACTACCCGCGACAGCGCACCGGCTTCATTTTCCAACAAAACAGAAATGATATGTCGCATGATTAAAGATCCTCCGAACCCATGAGCATTTCAGTCAAACCCTTGCCAGCTTTCACCATGGGCCACACATTTTCCGACTGATCGGTAATGAAATTCATGAATACCAACCTGTCTTTCATGCCAAACGCATCGCGCAAAGCACCTTCCACATCGCCCGGCTTTTCGATTTTCATACCAACATGACCGTAGGACTCGGCCAGTTTGGAAAAATCAGGCAAGGAATCCATATACGATTCCGAATAACGGCCCGCATAATCAATTTGCTGCCATTGCCGCACCATGCCAAGGAAACGGTTATTCAACAAAATAATCTTGGGCGTGAGATGGTATTGCTTGCAGGTCGCCAATTCCTGAATACACATTTGAATCGACCCTTCGCCGGTAACACAGGCCACGGTGGCATCCGGGTTGGCCATTTGCACGCCCATGGCATAGGGCAAGCCCACGCCCATGGTGCCCAAACCGCCAGAATTAATCCAACGCCGGGGCTTTTCAAACGGGTAATATTGTGCCGCCCACATTTGATGTTGCCCCACATCGGAGGTAATGAAGGCGTCGCCCTTGGTGACTTCCCACAATTTTTGCACCACCGCTTGCGGTTTGATCACATCGGGCGAAGTGGCATAGGCCAAACAGTCGCGTTTGCGCCATTCGTTGATTTGCTTCCACCAGCTTGAGACCGGATGCGCTGGCGCGCGCGTTTCCATGGCATCGAGTTGGGCCAGCAATTCTTGCAATACATCCTTGACGTTGCCGACGATGGGAATATCGACTTTCACCCGCTTCGAAATCGACGAAGGATCAATATCGATATGGATAATCTTGCGCGGATTGGTGGCAAAATGCTTGGGGTTGCCGATCACACGGTCATCGAAGCGCGCACCCACGGCGATCAACACATCGCAATGTTGCATGGCCATATTGGCTTCGTAAGTACCATGCATACCGAGCATGCCCATAAAGTGCTCGCTGGAGGCGCGATAGCCGCCCAAGCCCATCAGGGTGCTGGTGCAGGGAAAGCCCAGGCGATCGACCAATTTATTCAATTCCGCCGCTGCATTGGCTAAAATCACGCCACCACCGGTATAAATAACTGGCCGTTCGGCTTGCAATAATAATTGCACTGCTTTGCGGATTTGCCCGGAATGGCCTTTATCGACCGGGCGATAAGAGCGCATGTCCACTTCTTTGGGGTAGACAAAGGCGCATTTTGTATTGCTGATATCTTTGGGAATATCCACCAACACCGGGCCGGGGCGGCCAGTACGGGCGATGTAAAAGGCTTTTTTCATGGTGCTTGCCAAGTCTTTGACATCTTTCACCAGAAAATTATGCTTGACGCAGTGACGGGTAATGCCCACGGTATCGCATTCCTGGAAAGCATCCTGACCGATGGCATGGGTTGGCACCTGGCCAGAAATCACCACCATCGGAATCGAATCCAGATACGCCGTGGTTAAACCGGTAACGGCATTGGTGACGCCAGGGCCAGAAGTGACCAGCGCAACACCGACTTTTTGCGAACTACGGGAATAAGCGTCAGCGGCATGAACTGCCCCTTGCTCATGGCGCACTAAAATGTGCTGAAACTTGTTTTGCTTGTAAATAGCGTCGTAAATATAGAGTACCGCACCGCCAGGATAGCCGAACACGTGTTCCACGCCTTCTGCTTCCAAACACCGTACTACAATTTCCGCGCCCGTTATTTCAGTATTCGGGTCCATATTCATTTTTATGTCCTTTCAAGGTCCATTGGAGATTGATCGGATGCTCTGGCCTGTCGAATTCTCAGTCAAGTTGTAGCGTTCTGATATTCCTTTATCATGCGCCAACGACATTTTCGGCGGCTATCCGTAGATAGTGTTTCAAATGACGCAAGAACGCAAATCGTTCAATCAGGTTTCTACTAACCCTCTCTAAGACTCTCGCGCTTGTGACGCGGGCAAGGAGCAAACTGCCTAACTATAAGGGCGTTTCGTTAAAATGATGCATTGTGGGCAAAACTTAACAAAACCATCATGCCTCGTTATTGCGAGGCGAATGACACGTTACTGCGTCGCACCATTTTGGTCAAGTCAAAT
>JBKJLF010000053.1:0-5686 GCA_046597185.1 Burkholderiaceae bacterium
AAGATAAACTGCCACTAAAATTCACTAATTGCCATAATTAAAAATTACATAAAAATACTAAAATTGCATTTTTATGTGGTGCGGGACGGGGCGGCCTTTTTTGAACACGGATTCAGGTAATAATCAGATAATTATCTGGACTTCGCTCGCCCCGTGTGTAAATTAATGCGGTATTGCTGGTCATATAAAAAATATCCAACCTATGACGCTCCCAACCTTTTGATGTGTCATCTTTTAAATGAATATGCCAAAGATTGCTGTCGCTTACCGCTTGCGGTCTGATATATTGCTCATCCCGCCCAAAAGTTGGATGGCGAACCTTATCCTGTTTATATGCAACAAATCGCTGTTTGATGATCGTGAGCTGCTCAGGATTGAATGATTCACGCAGTGCCTTGTGAATGAATACCCTTATTGTCATGCTTATTCCAGTTCAATAAAAGTTTCGTGGATGGGGGCATAGTTTGGATCAAGCATTTTTTGCCGCAACAAATTTGCGCCAACAGAAAAATATTCTACCTCCGGCACTTCTTGTGAGGTTGCCTGAATGGGGGGAAGTGTTTCTTTCACCAAAATGGCGGGCTTTTTTTGAGTTGTCATTGTCAATTTTCCTAATTATCTATTCTGTTTATTTTTGAAACTGCCTTTAATATCCGCGATGCGATGAATCAATTTTCCTTTCGCAAATATGGTTTTTGGCAAACTTGGCTTTGCGCTAATCTCGACTACCAAGCGATTTATTTAGCACATTGGCATGGCGCACAAACAACGCCGCCCATTGCCCAAAATCCGAAAAATCCAACACCACCCACCCCTTATCCCGCAAATGATTCGTCATTTCTTGCCCAACCACCTGCAAAAAAACCAAAACCCGCCGCTCCTTGTACTGCGCCGCCGCGCAGTATTCCCCGTGGTTAATCGGCACATTCAACGCATCCGGGCGTTGCAATTGGCGCTTATCCAGTTCTGCCAACCAAGTCGCCAGCATATCATCAGCCGCTACCGTGGCGGCACTACGCACCGTGGCGGGCGCTATAGTTGCCGCGCTTGCCCGTTCCGGCTGCACGCTGGCATTCGCCAACGCTACCAGCAACTGTAGCGCTGCTACATCATGTCGGTCAATGTGCAAATGATCAGTTTGGTTAAAATAAGACAGCAAGCAGCGATAGCACCCCGCCTCACAAATCCGCTGCCCTGTGCTTTCCTCCAGTTGCTCTTGCAAGCCCTCAAACGACCACGCCCCCGCGCCCGGCAAAAAGTGCATCAGGCGCAAGGCGGTGTCGGCTACCTTGGCCAGGCTGCCGGGGTCATTCGCCAAGCGGCTTAATACCCCGGCTCCGCCTTCGGCGGCTTCATAAAACAGCAAACCTTTGCGCTCGTCAAAGCGCGGTAAGGGTTCGGCCACCAGTTCGGCTTCTTCAATTTGAAAAGTCTGTTCAATGCCGCGCTTGAGCGCCGCTTGCAAGGTGGCCATCGCCGTTTTTGTTAAGGCGTGGCGCGGGGCCAGAATCAGGATATTGCGGTGGTCTTCCACAAAGGGCACGATGCGTTGATTTGGGATTTTATCCGTTGCGGCTTCTTCCCGTTCTGCCGGGTTGGCGTCGGGTTCGTCTTGCTTGCTCCATTGGCCGCTGATCGGGTTGATGATAAAGCCCAGTTGCAGCTTGTTTTTGCGGCGTCGCCAGCCGCGATTGATGCGCCACAGACGCGCTGCTGGGGAATAGGTGAGCGTGGCCAAGACTTCTGGTGCGCTGTGGGTTTCGTTGCCAATGTCTTCATTGTTAGCAGTTTGCACTACCTGCGAGCGTTGTTGCTGGCTTGTTCCGTCCGGGCCGGGCACGAAGCGGTAGGTGGTTTGCAAATCAAAACCCTGGCGTTGGCGCTCTTCGTCATTGACGGAAATGCGTTCTTCCGGGCGGGTTTCTACGGTTTCGATGCGGTAAAGCTGTTTCACCCAATCGGTGTCGTCAAGCAAGCTGCCGCAGTTTTCACAGCAATTGACCAAGGGTTCCAGAGCGCCTTCTTCGCCCAAATGGCCGTAGCCGCATTGGTTGCAAATGCGTGCGCTAATGGTGGCCAGGGTGCTGTTGCCCGATACATGGTCTGCCGAACTGACGTTGAGTTTGGCGCGCACTACGCGAAACATGCGCCCTTCGTGGTAGATCAGGCTGCGCGGGCCGAATTCGGAGAGCGCCAAAAAGCGCGGGCGGCTGACCATGCTGCCTTCGTCATCTTTGCCACTGGCGCTTTTGCCACCGTGCGCGGGTATCCATGCCATTAAGGGCAGGCGCGGGAAATTATAGCCCGGTAAAAAACCTTGGCTGGCCAGATAGCGGTAGGTATAAAAATCGGTATTTTCAGCATTGCCTTCCTTGAGCAAAACGGCGTATTGGCGCGCAGCATCGCCATAGCGGCGGCGCGCATTTTGCCGCTCTTTGTCTGATACCGCATGGCTACCCGCAATATCATCAGCCATTTGCATTTGCTTTTGCGTCGCCTCCAGCAGGCCGCGCCAACGCTGCATGGCTTGGGCAAAGGCAGTGGGGGCATTGTGGATGACGCGTTCAACGTAATCACCCTTGTTCCAGGTGCAATGATCCAGTTCATGGCCTAATTGCGCAATCACGCGCTGGGCCTGCTGGGTGGCGCGTTGCAACACCTCGGGGTTAGCCAAGTGCGCGGCCAATTCGGCGCGCAAGGGTTTGCCGGGCAAGGTCAGGTCGAGCAAGGGGGCGATGCTGTTATCCAAGGGGGTTGCGGTACTGGCTAACCAGACGGCGTGCAAGTGGCTTTCGATCAGATCGCGGTTGCTCAAATCCAGCGTGGGGGCGCGCACTTCGCCATACACCATATCTTGCGCATGGTAAAAAAACCATTGATCGTGCGGACTCAAGGCGGCGCAGTAAGTCAGCACCAAGGCTTGTTGCCCGGAACGGCCCGCGCGGCCACTGCGCTGCGCGTAGTTGGCGGGGGTGGGCGGCACGTTGCGCAAAAATACGGTATTTAAGGCGGAAATATCCACGCCTAATTCCATCGTGGGTGAGCAATACATGACGGGCAGCCGTGCCAGCGGCGCGTCGTGTTCTTTTTCCCAATCGTCGCGGTCTTTGCGGGTAAAGCGAAAGCGCTGCTCTAATACTTGTCGCCTGGCCGCTTCAACCTGGGCGGTGTGCTCGTGCGCTTCAAATTCAAACAGGTGGTGCGCGGGTTGTTGCAACACGCCTGCCATGGTTTGATATAGCGCACGGAAAAAGGCGTTGCTGTTATCTTGCGGTTGATCGGCACACAAGCGCCAATCGAGCACGCTGGCATTTAAGCGCCAGCCTTGCAAGGTGTTGCTGACCGTATGGGGTTGCACATAGCCATAGCGCTTGGCCGCTTGCAGGAAGGCTTGCAGAGCATCGAGATAGTCTTGCGTTTTGAGTTGGCTTTGCCGACCCGCCAAGGGCGATGCTTTCCAAAACTCGGCACGGGCGAGGATGCGCAGCAGGCGCGAGCGCGCACCGCCCAACACCAATAAATCGTTATCGGTTTTATTCTTTTCCGGGCGGCTCGATAATATCAAGGTGCGCGAGGTGGCGAGTTTTTCATCAAGCGCAAACGCCCAGCGTTCATTTAAATAGTTGTGGGCATGGGTGCTGGCTTTGTCTTGCTCCAGCGGATCGAGATAACGGCTGGTCAGACAGAGCGAGCGGCGCATTTCGTCAAACACGGTGCGGGCAAATGCGGCGCGTCCATTTGGCCCTAATTGGCCGAGCAAGTTGCTGTGTTGGTTGGCAAACAAGGCTTCATCGGCACAAAATTCATCCAAATTGCGGTAGTCGATGGCGAGTAACTGGAGTTGATCCAGATTCGGGTTATTCAAACGCCAACCCTTGCGCAAATCGCGCAGCAGGCGGTAGCCGAGCACAAAACGTAGCGCACGCTGGGCTTCTTGGCGGTTAAAGCCGATTAGTTTGGGGTTTTTCAGGTATTCGCTGGCGCTGGCCGGGTCGGTTGCGGTAAAACCCAAGGCTTTGAAGACTTCATCGGCCAAGCTTTCTTCGGCAAGTGTGCCGCTATTGGCTTGTAGCGCGGCGATTAAGCCGGAGCGCAGGCTGAGCAGGAATACAAAATCATTGAAGTGGCCTGCTTGCAAAGCGGCGTCTTGCCGATTATCGGTAAAGCATAGCAGTTTGCGCGGGTCGGGCACATGGGGCGGAATGTCGCGTTGGTCAAACAACTGGCGCAAGGCGCTCAGGGTCAACATGGTGGTGGCCGAGGCGCGCCCTTCGCCGGATAGGCTGGCGAGGCGGTGGATGTCTTTGCCGTGCGCTTCATGCACATCCAGACAATGCAGGCAAAAACGGAATTTGCCGGGAATAAACCAATACCCCGGCCCGCTGCCTTCATGGCCTTGCGCATTGACTTGGCTGGTGAGGGGGACGGCGGCTTTGTAGGCGGGTTTAACTTTGATTTCGCCTTTCGACTCAAGTTTGCTTAAATCGAGCCAAAATTCCGGTAAAGTTTCCAGCTTGCCTTTGTATTCTTGGCTGCTGCGTTGCGGGCAGAGAAAGCCGAAGCTGATTTCCTTTTCGTCGTCCAGCCCGGCATCATCAATCTGGCGCGGCAGGTATTGGGTGAGGCCGCCGCTACGTTTGCTGCGCCACACCGGGTGGTATTCTTGCCCGCATTCACGGCAAAAATGGGTGGGATACAGCAACACGCCTTCATGTTGTCTGCCGGGTGCCCAGGTTTGCGCATCCAGCGTAATGTTGCGGGTGTGTTCCGGTTCTAGCGTGGTATGAACTTTGCCGGGGCCGCTGATGTATTGGTGCAATTTAAAGGCAAATGGGGCGCGTTGCTCTGGCGTGGTGACATTTTGCGCCGCCAACAGAAATTGGCGCAGGGCGGCTTGCGCCTCGGCTTCACTACAGCCAGCGTCTTGCGTTAAACGAGTAACGGCTTGTGATAAGGTCAACGGTTTGGCGCGGGCGGGTGGCTCTTGCCCACGCAACTCAATACCCAGGTTCAGTTCCACCCAAATGGCGAGCGGGTCGTGAGTGAAGGCCGCAAAATCGGACCAAGTGAAGCTGTTGCGTTGTAGGCTGGCCGCCAGCATGGGGCGAATCGCTGCGCCGTCTTTGCTGCCATCGGTAACGCGCTCCAGGGTTTCGCCAATCACGTCGTGCGCGGTGATGGGACTGCCAAAGATTTTTTGCGCCACTTCGGCCACGGTTTGGTTGCGGTCTTGCCAGGTGCCGGTGCTGCTCATGGTGGCGGAGGTGCCAATGCACACCATGTTGTGCGCTTGCAGTCGCTCACGCAGGCGGCGCACCAGCATGGCAACATCGGCCCCTTGCCTGCCCCGGTAGGTGTGCAGTTCATCAAGCACTAAAAATTCCAGCCCTGAACAATGCGCAATCACTTGAAGGTCGGTTTCCTTGAAGCGGGTCAAGATCAATTCCAGCATCATGAAGTTGGTGAGCAAAATATCGGGGGGCTGCTCGCCAATGGCGTCGCGCTCGGCTTGTTTTTCTTGGCCGGTATAGCGTGCGACGGTGAAGGGTTGCGCATCTTTGGGGTAACCATGTAGAAATTTACCCAGTTCTTCCAACTGACTATTGGCCAGCGCATTCATGGGGTAAATCACCAAGGCGCGGGTGCGCGGGCGTGGGTCGATGGCTTTTTGTTTCAGGATGCGGTC
>JBKJLF010000074.1:0-4446 GCA_046597185.1 Burkholderiaceae bacterium
GGGTTTTGGCCCAGCTTAAAAAGCCGTTGTCACCGTCCTTGACCGGGACGTTTTTGCCCAGCATGACCACTGGCGCATGCTGCCCGGCACCTAAAAAGCTGGCTTTGTGGGCTACCAAGGTGCCGTGGTCGAATACCGTGCCAGCCGGGTTGTTGATGGCGCTGCTCTTATTTTTGTGCAGCGCCACGCCGGGGTCGCCTTTGGGTTTGAGCAGCACCGGGGCGGCAGGCTGCACCACGGTGCCTTTGGCGTGTTAGGTGACCAGATCATGGCCGTCGGTGCGAACATTGGTGCTCATGGGGCGCGCTCCAATACGTTGACGGCGCAGGCACCTGCCGGGTTAATCGACCAGTTCAGGATGGTGTTGATGCGCTCTAGCTGTTGCAACTGGCTGGCCATGACCCAATTTAACAAGCCCGTTACGGCCCCGGTTTGGCCCAGCATTTCGGCCAAGTACCATTGCGGTAAGCCGCTCGCGTCGCGGTAGACGCTCTTACCCAACGCCGGGTTTTCGAGTTGGGCGCGCCAACTGGAACCGTCCATGTCGCTGGCTAGGTGGGAGAGGTGGCTGCCGTTCATGCCTACGTTATTTAATGCGTTGTTGAGGGTGGCGGCGAGCGCGGTGGCCACGGCTTGGGTGTCGTTGCCCAAGCCGGGCCGATGCAAGGCGAATTGGCCGGGGGGGGGCTGATATTGCGTAGGCGGATCGTGCAACCCGACTCGGGTGCTTGTGCCAGCAGAAATCATTGGTCTGTTAATGATGGCCTGGCAATGTCAGCGATACTAAAGTCAGATTCTTGCTCTAGTTTATCGAAGGCATCAATTCCGTTTTTCAAGATAAATTTACATTCAGTTTCATGAATTGGAATTACCCAATAAAACTGAACTTCAATAAATTTATTAATCGAAATTTGAAAGAAATCCTCATTTTCTCCTCTGGGCTCATCAATAAGTATTGCTTTTGTTCTCCATTTACATGGTGCCAATTTTGATTCCCCCATAACTATTGGAAGCTCTGATTTTTTGAAATTTTTCACCGAGTGCGCACTAAGATCTGCTAGATAATTGATTACATCGTCCATTTCTCCCCCCCCTAAATCGCTAGGTAGCGTCATGAAGAATTCATGGTTTTCTTTTGATCCATCTGGTTTTTTTTGTTCCGCAAGACCAACCGTAGCAATGCGATAGACATGTTGATCGCTCTCTGATGGAAACGTAAAAATTTCGATTTTTGATTGGTCGGTGAGATTTCTCACAATTCGCCGAAATTCTGGCATCCCCCAATGCTTAATATAATGACCAAGCACTATAGTTCGATAAATGTCGAAATGAAGCGCATTCTCTGAATCTTGATTGGAATCCTTAACAGCCATTTGTCCCTCCTTTAGTTTTTTTGGGTTCAAAATTCGGACCAGTATCCGTCCGATAATTTTTTTGATGACTTAACGTGCCACCTTCACTTTTTTGACATGGCAAACAATGTAAGTCGGTTGCTGTTGAATTGTATAAGTCATTTCGGGTGGACTGATTGGTGTCATAGCCAAGAGTGTTGTGTGTATCAACTAATGCTGGATTGTGTTGTACCGACGAAGTAGCTCTGGTAATTTCACATCCGCAATTACCGCAGGTCATTTTCCCAGCAGAATTGGTAGTTTTTGCCTCAAGATTGGTGCGAGTGTTTTTTCTTACCCGCGTTGGGTAAAGGTCTTTCCGAACACCCATTAATCCCAAAGGATCAATCCATCCGCTTTGATTGAGCGCATACTGAAAAAGATTTATGCCACCCACCAACCCAATCGGATCTTGACTCACAAACCTCCCAATCTGCGGGTCATAATACCGAAACCGATTGTAGTGTAATCCGGTTTCCTCATCAAACTGCTGCCCCCGAAACCGAAATGGCTGTTCTAGGGGAACCGCATCCGCATGCCGCCACTGATTATAGCCATTCCCAATATTTAGCAATGCTGCCACGGCCATTTCCAAAAACATTTCTTTGGTTTGCTGCGCGATGTTTTATTCTTGGAAGAGGAGAATAAGAGGTGAATAACTTTTTTGCATTCAATAAGCCTATGAAAATCTTAAAAAATCACTTTCTTGCAATAAACTCTCTTCCAGCCACTGGTAAAACGTATAGTCTAGCTCCTCCACCTCGCTTTGATTTAGCTCCCACATCCAAACGCTATCGTTAGGTTCGCTATTTTTAAAACAAAAGCATCGAAGCGATTCCTCAGTGGCGAAAACGGTAAACTCATTGATTACGGTAATGTCGCCATTGAACCAAATGCTATATTTTTGATCATTATTTCGTACTATCGAATCACCTGTTTTCTTCAGATTCTTCGATGATTTAATAGGGAGAATTTTTAGTCTGCCAAAAAACAATCCATTAGTTATCGTTAAATAAAAATCTCTAATTTCGGACGGCAAACTTCTCCCTAAATGCTGCTCACATTCTTCCACTTCAATTAAGGTTGCCGGTGGCAGTCTTGCCAAACCCATGGTTGCTTTGGCCAGCAACGATAGTACATTTTGTTTGCTTTTTGAAATCATCATGGTAGTGATCCTGGTCTTGGTAAGCTTAATTTGCCCCGTCCCATAGGGCCTGACTTTGGCATTGCGACGGTGAAACATCCGCCTCGTTTTCGATAGTAGCGATGATGAATTCCTTGATGGTCAGCACGCAGGTTGGGCTCTGCATGTGAAAAATCGTAACCCAACGAACTCTCCATGCCATATCTGTGACCTAAATCATATCCTGGTGGCGCTTTTACATAAGCCTGCTTGCCCAAAGCAACTTGTCTCTGTTGATGCTTAACCCACCCTTTTATGTGCGAAGGTGTAGTTTTATTGCTATCGCTTGCCAATTCGCCCCAGCGCATTTCTTGATCAACATATGGGCATCCACATGTACACATTTTTTGTAAGCCAAGTATATCTAACCAACCAGTTGAATTAGGGGCATACTGATAATTATTATTTCCACCCACCAACCCAATTGGATCTTGACTCACAAACCTCCCAATCTGCGGATCATAATACCGAAATCGATTGTAGTGCAAGCCAGTCTCTTCATCAAACTGCTGCCCCTGAAACCGGAACGGCTGTTCCAAGGGCCGTGCATCCGTGCTCCTCCACTGATTATACCCATTCCCAACCTTCAGCAATGCCGCCACGCCCCACACCTTGTACTCTGCCGCCCACACTACTTCACCGTCTCTATCGGTCAATTCCTGCGGCGTGCCGATCTGGTCACACTGATACCAGTACGTTTCACCATCCTGCAAGGTGGCTAGCGGCACAAAACTATCGGGTTCGTAAATGAACAGGGCTTGCTTGCTGCCGTGCTGGCTGTGGATCATCAAATCGCCGTCCCACAAAAATTCAGTTTGCCCAAAGGCATCAATCTTGCGGGTGCGGCGGCCCAGCGCGTCATATTCGTAGCGGGTGGTTTGGCTCACGCCATTGCGCGTTACGCTGGCTTGCTGCAACTGGTGGTCGGCATTCCAAGTCAGTTTGGCCTCTTCGCCAGTGCTGATCTTTTTACGGTTAGTGACGTTACCATGGGTGTCAAACTGGTAGTGCCAGTCCTCAAACATCCTCACTCTGTTGTCCGGTATCGGAAAGTCAAAATCACCTAGCAGCAGATTGCTTGCTGGGTCGAAGGTGAAGCTCTCTTTGTGGTCGGGATATTGCGCGGCTAAAATGCGTCCTACCGGGTCGTATTTATATTGGGTCTGGGCCGCGCTGACTTTTTCAAGCAAGTTCCCAGCCAAGTCGTAACGATAACCGCGTTCGAGCAGAATTTGCTGCTGGCTGGTTTTGCGGTGAAGTAATAGCCGCCCCATAGGATCGTAATCGTAATGGCTACGGATTGCGCCTTGGCTGCGGGTGATTTCACGGTGCAGGGCATCGCGCTCGATATCTACAATAATTTGGCTTTGACTTGGTTGATCAGTTTGTTGCACATTTGCGATGTTAATTTGGTGCAGGTGGCCGGAACCGTAAAACAAGTGGTTGAGCACGCGGCCATCCGGCAAGGTGGTGGCGCTGCGGTTGCCAAGCTCATCATATTGGTGTGCCAGTTTTAGCGCCACGCTGCCTTGCAGGGTTTGGGTTTCGCTCAGTAATTGGCCCAACGGATCATAGGCAAATGCAATTTGCGCTGCCGGGTTGTCGGCACGGGTCAGTTGGCCGAGTATGTCGTACTGGTATTGGGTACTGCAACTGGCGTCACCTTCTGCGTACTTGGCTTGCAAGCGGCCCATCGCATCCCGGATAAAATGCGTTACCTTGCCTGGTCCAAATTCACTACCGCCTACCTCGATAACATGCGTCAGTTCGCCAGCCACGTTGTAGCAATAACGCTGATGACGACCATCAAAGCCGATTTCATCGGTGAGGCTATCGGCTATGTCATAACGAAACCGGGTGGCGACGTTGTTT
>JBKJLF010000149.1:0-3432 GCA_046597185.1 Burkholderiaceae bacterium
GGCAACCCCGGCTCATGATAAGGCGATTGCTGCGCTACTGGAAGAATTGACCGAGCAAGCATTCATCCACCCGGAAACAGGGCAAAGATTGATTTACATGCTTGCATGAGTGCCAAGGCTATTTCCTGCGGGATCAGGAAGTCTGATGTTTCGTCAATCGGTCAACAAGAGTTGGAATTGGTTCTTACCAACGATGGCAAAATGGTTGGCGCAATCCTGACGCAAGCGCAATACGCATGGTTTTTGGATAAATTGGATAACTTTAAAGGAAGCCAATCCCTAGAAGATTTTAAGAGGGAATTTGGCGCTACAGCCCCAAGCCCGCTTTTAACCCCGCCTTTAACACCAATCCCACCAGCGCACTAACCGCAATCACATGAATCACATTGCGCTTGAAGCCAAACAGTGCCACTGCCGCCGCTACCGACATAATAGCCGCCACCCAATCAAACGGCCCGTCAAATCCCTTCGGTCACACCACATGGTAAGCAAAAAACAGCGCCAAATTGGCGATCACCCCACCACGGCGGCAGTAATGGCGGTCAACGGCGCAGTAAACCGTAAATCATCATGGGTTGATTCCACCAGCGGCGCACCTGCAAAAATAAACAGAAACGACGGCAAAAACGTGAACCACGTCATCAGCGTGGCGGCCAGCGCACCAGCCAAAAACAAGTGCTCTGGCCCCAGCACTGCCTTCACATAACCGCCCACAAAGCCCACAAAGGCCACCACCATAATCAACGGCCCCGGCTTGGTTTCACCCAAGGCCAGGCCGGCGATCATTTGGGTCGGCGTGACCCAGCCATAATGCAATACCGCCCCCTGATACACATACGGCAGCACCGCATACGCGCCACCAAAGGTCAATAATGCCGCCGTGGTGAAAAACCAAGCCATTTGGGTGTAGGTGTGCTGCCAACCTAGCGGCAATGTCAAGGCCGCCAGCGGCAAGGCCCCAACACCAACGCCGCCACGATTAGCGGAAACGGCAGTTTTAGTACGAACAGCGCAAAAAACGAGGCGGCAGCAATGCCCCACAGCATGCCGTTTTTCAGCGAACGCGAGCCGATGCGGTGGCAAGCTTGCAATACAATCGCAATAATCGCCGGTTTAATGCCGTAAAACAGCCCGGCCACCAAAGGTTATTCGCCAGAGGCAATATACAGCCACGACAACGCAATCAAAATAAATAGCGACGGCAGTACAAACAAGCCACCCGCAATAATGCCGCCCCAAGTGCGATGCATCAACCAGCCAATATAGGTTGCCAACTGCTGCGCCTCGGGGCCGGGCAGTACCATGCAATAGTTCAGGGCGTGCAAGAAGCGCTTTTCGGAAATCCAACGCCGTCGCTCTACCAATTCTTGGTGCATGATGGCGATTTGCCCGGTCGGGCCACCAAAGCTGATCAGGCCCAGTTTCAACCAAAACAGCAAAGCCTGCCAAAAGGAGACGGGGACATGCGTAGCGACGTGCGTAGGGACGGGCGTAGCGGCGGGCGCGGGGGTGGGCGTAGCAGCGGCTGAAGATTGAGGCTCTGGAATGGTGGACATAAGCTAGTTGTGGTGGCGCGCTTGGATGGATGGGCGTCATTGTATCACTTGGATGCACCCCTACGAAAATCATTCAAAACCATTACGGCGGTACACGTAAACAGCCGAAGCACCCAATAGGAATTAATATATTTAGTTCGTTTTTTAAAAAAATAGCTAAACAGTTGACACAAGCGCCGATATCCCGCTACTATATTGAACTTTTACAGAAAACAATCAGCGCCTGCGCATCGTTTTTTCGTAGCAGCTACTTGCACCTTGTTTGCATTGCCCGATACACACTTTTGTTCACCCATTCATCCCATCTACTTTTTTAGACTGTCGAGCCTACCATGAGTCAATCTGATATTGCCGCCATTGAAAACCTAAAGCGCATCGAAAATTTCCCGATGAGCGAAATGATGCCGCATTCGATGGAGCTTACCCACGCAGTGTATCCGCATGATGAAATTTACGGCAAATACTGCACGATTCAAGAGTATATCGATTGTCCGCCAGAACAGGTTTATGAATACTTGGCGCATACCAGCTCCTTGGCCGAATGGACCTACAGCCTGCGCGACATGCAGCCTACCGACACCAAAGATC
Organism: Burkholderiaceae bacterium; assembly: GCA_046597185.1. Classification (GTDB taxonomy): domain Bacteria; phylum Pseudomonadota; class Gammaproteobacteria; order Burkholderiales; family Burkholderiaceae_D; genus CAMBDR01. The sequence continues at coordinate 2,145 of JBKJLF010000149.1, forward strand.
TGTGGGTCTTCAAAGACAAAATCGGTGACAGCACCGTCTGCTTTTGCCGTACCGAAGCCAATCCGGGCGCAATGACGGTCGATTACCACTGTGCTTGGGATCAGGGCGAACATTTATGGATGATTTACCTGATGCGTGTGGTGCCAGCGCAAGCTGTGCTCAATAAACCCGGCTCGGTGGTACTGTGGACCAACTGCCACCACCCGTTCTACGATGAAAACCCCTACCCAGAAACCGCACCCAAAGGCCGACCTGTGTGGGTTGGTAATTTTTGGTCGCTGTTTTATGCCGGTCACTGGGTGGAACTGCAAAACCTCAAGCATATTCTGGAACATCGTCACCGCAACAATCTGCCTATTGGCCCCCACGATCAACCCTAAACCATTCGGAGCAGACCATGACAACCGTCAGCCTCATCGGTGCAGCCAATTACATGCCCGCAACTGAAATACCCAACAGTTATTTTCAACTGGAAAACCCCGAAAGCACCCCCGGCATGTTCAAGGGGGCCGTGCTGCGGCGTCATGTGCAGGCGGGCGAAGGCAATGCCGATATGATCGAGCGCGCCAGCCTCAAGCTCAAGGAAAATCTAAATTTGAATATGGCACAGGATGTCGATATTCTATTGAGTAATGGTACCATTTTGGATCAGCCCTTCACCGGTTGCGGGGCCGAGGTGGCATATCGGTTGGGGATGAAGCCAAAATGGATTATCGATGTGCAAAACGGTGGATGCATCTCGTTTGTGTTCATGATGGATATTGCACGCGCCCTGATGCAAAACTCGGACGCCAAAACCGCCCTCATCTGCAACGCCACCACGGCAGCTGGCCGCATCTTCGGGCATCCGCAAAACCGCACGCTACCGCAAGCGCCGATACCGGGCGACGGTTGTGGTGTCGGGTATATGGTTGCCAATGACAGCTCGCCGATCTTGTCGGTGGTGCGCAAAACCTATGGCGATTGCGCCACCGACATGATTCTCAGCAGCGATGACGGCAACGAATGGTGGGAACCGCGCAGCACGCCCTTGCACATTGACTTTTCCGAAAGCAAAATGGGCGCCATCATCGGACGCGGCAATACAATTGTGCCCGAGGCATTGTATCAAGCAATCGCCCAAGCAGGGTTGAAAATGCAGCAAATCAATAAACTCATCACCAACCAGCCCAGCCCGATTTTTATGCGCAACTGGCGCGAATCGATTGTCCTGAAAGAAGAAAACCACATCAATACCTTTGCCATCCATGGTAATTTGTTCGGTGCCGCCTTGCCAGTTTCCCTGACC
>JBKJLF010000341.1:0-6071 GCA_046597185.1 Burkholderiaceae bacterium
AATTGTCAAACCCGGCTTTCAGGTGCGACATTTGTGCTTTGAGTTTGCCGTTTTCGCTTTCCATTGCCTGTTGCAGTTCCCGGTTTTTGGCTTCTAGCTCCAGGTTTTTCTGCTCCATTTGCCGGTTCTTTTGTTCCAGATCGGTGATGGTGGCTTGCTGTTCCTGCACCGTTTTCACCAACGGGGCGATGAAGTCGGTGTAGCGCAGGCCGAGGGTGCGGTCGGGGTCGCTGCCGACGGTGAGGATGGCGTTTTCAGAACCGACCAAGGATTCGACTTCTTGCGCGATGAAACCCCAGTTGCGGCGCGGGTCGGTTGACTGCTTCATGTGGTAGCTGACCGGGCGTAGTTGCATGATGAATTTGCTGCCAGTGTCGAGGGGGGTGATGCCTTCTTTCATGCGTTGGTCAGAGGCGGCGGTGAATGGGACTTGGCCTTCAATGCGGGTGACATTGACGTTGCCCAATCGAACCATATTGCTGGCTGTTACTTGCGCAAAGAACCCGATAGCAGTGGAATTTGTTATGCCATCGGGTGCTGTTCCCATAGCTGAAGCACCTATTGCTGTGTTGTAACTTGAATTGGCCGCACCGACTAATGCGCTCGTCCCAATCGCTACGTTATTACTCCCAATTGTGTTGCTAGTAAGGGCTTGGTATCCGTATGCAACATTGAAATTTCCACCCGTATTGGAATAAAGGGCTTGGGCACCATTGGCAGTATTGTACCAGCCGGTGTCGTTTCTATAGAGGGCATATGTGCCATAACCGGTGTTTTGACTACCGTGGTTACTCTCTAGTGCGCGGTATCCAGTGGCAACATTTTCGCTCCCTATGTTATTTAAAAGTGCCATTGCGCCAATTGCTGTGTTACTAGACCCGTTGCCGTTTGCACCTGCAGTGTAACCAAAGTAGGTGTTGTTTGCCCGATCAATTCGCCCGGCAGGTTGATTGTTTACGCGAATGTTTAAGGGGACATTATCAATGGTGCCAATAAAATTTGTACCATCGACAGTACCGCTATTGCCAAGCCGTGACCATGCTGTGAGCGCACCATCCGCACCTGCGGCACCCGTCACACCCGGAATGCCTTGCGCACCTGCGGCACCCGTCACACCCGGAATGCCTTGCGCGCCTGCTGCGCCAGTCCCCCCCGGAATGCCCTGCGCACCTGCTGCACCCGTCACCCCCGGAACGCCTTGCGCGCCTGCTGCGCCAGTCACCCCCGGAATGCCTTGCGTGCCTGCTGCGCCCGTCACGCCCGGAATACCTTGTGCGCCTGCGGCACCCGTCACCCCCGGAATGCCTTGAGCGCCAGCGGCACCCGTCACTCCGGGAATGCCTTGTGCACCTGCTGCGCCCGTCACGCCCGGAATGCCTTGTGCGCCTACAGCGCCCGTCACGCCTGGAATACCTTGCGCGCCTGCTGCGCCCGTCACCCCAGGAACGCCTTGCGCGCCTGCTGCGCCCGTCACGCCCGGAATGCCTTGCGCGCCTGCTGCGCCCGTCAAACCCGGAATGCCTTGTGTGCCCGCTACGCCCGTCACACCCGGAATGCCTTGTGCGCCTGCGGCACCCGTCACACCCGGAATCCCTTGTGCGCCTGCTGCGCCAGTCACACCCGGAATGCCTTGTGCGCCTGCTGCACCCGTCACCCCCGGAACGCCTTGCGCGCCTGCTGCGCCAGTCACCCCCGGAACGCCTTGTGCGCCTGCTGCGCCCGTCACGCCCGGAATGCCTTGTACGCCAGCAACTCCCGTCGCACCGGTAGCCCCTGCAGGCCCCACACTACCCAACGGTTGCAACGTAATATCCAACTTCGCAGCATGCCCACCAGTCGCCTCTTTACTATCAAAAAACACCACCACACCCGACGACGAAGGATCAAGCGGTTCAATCGCTATACCAAAGTTTTGATTCGGATAATCCGCCCAAATCTTCACCAACGCCGTTAAATCAATCAAAACATATTGATTTGCTTGCGCGACCGTTACAAGGGCCAGTTCCGAGCCAATGCTGGGCCTGGAACCATAATTTATGACCAATTCATTCCAAGGGGATGTCACCGGGTGAATCGTTATCTTGCCATCACTGGTAACCTTATTCACCCACAGTTGTAGCGTCGCACTGGCAATTTGCGCGCTCCCTGTGCCCGGCGGCAAGCCCGATAAATCAAGTTGAATAAAAGCCGCCTTGCCGTTGCCAACCGCAAGGTCGGTACTTGCGCCAAAGTTCCGGTTGGTCGGTGGGGTGCTGCTGACGTAGGTATCGCCAAAAACCGGCCCTTCAACCGCCAATGCACTCATCGAAATTGGTATACCTGCGATCAGGATCGCACTACCAAATAATGCTTTTTGAACACGTAACTCCATTTTTCTCTCCTCGTTTTTTGAATTTTATTACCGTTTGGTTGACCCAATAATGCAGGACTTCGAAGCGATTGGTATGAATCGATGGCCGGGATCAATTGTTTTCTGTTATCAGAAAACCGCATGGATTGTAAAGTATTGAATTAAGATAGAAAAGATGCAGATCAGCGAATTTTTCACCGTAACAGTTGGATTTTCTGAGGTCTGATACGCTTGAATAAGCGTTCAAGTGTGCTAGTAAAAAATGCAATGTGTTTTGTTTGGTAAGTGTGTGAATGTAAGATCGGGGCAAACCGGATCAATTCTGTGCGCAAGGGTGCTTTGGTTTTGTGCCGTGGCGCAGGTTTCGGCGGCATCTTGCTTAATTGTTGCTATATTGTTCTGTTTTTGCTATGTTTGCTGATAAAATGGCGCTTTGCCGGAAGCACGGGGCTGCGCTTGACGCGATGATGGGGTGCAATAATTGGGTCGTATCATGGTGGGTCAGTTCGTCATCCGGCCCAACCATCGAGCAACCGAATCAGCGAGGATAAGTAGCATGAGCCGCCGCCAGCAATGTCCAATTTGTGACTGTCGTGAAGTCAATTTCCCCCGCCCCGATTTACAACCGCACCCGTATCTTGAATGCAGCCAATGCGGTTTGTATTACCAACAGAATTTGATACCCAAAGTGCATGAAGGGTTTCACGAGGCGCGCGGCGCTACCATGTCGTCCGACGAGCGCGCCGCCAACCACTGGCTGGCCGGTGCCCTGAATGGCTGGTTTGATCCGGCAGAGGTGGATAAAACGGCGCTTGACATCGGTTCCCAATATCCGTGGCTGTCACACTGTCTGGGTAAATTGGGCTGGCACAGCTACGCCATGGATGGCATGCCCGGGATTTTGCAATTTACCCGCACGGAAAAGCTCAAGGTGCAAGCATTTCAATGCGATTTTGAAGCGCATGCCCAGTCTGGCCAGCCGTGGCCGTGGCAGCAGGTCGATGAAACCGGGCCCCACGCTGCACCACTACGCTTCAATTTGATTACCCTGGTACATGTGATTGGCCATTTTTATCAGCCGCTGACGACACTGAAGGCCATGTTTGATTTGTTAAAGCCGGGCGGCATCCTGTTCATCCGCTGCCCGGACAGTGGCGTCGATGGCATCGAGCGCGATTTTACCGCTGGCCATTATCAAATCCATCCGCAAATCTGGTGTCAGCGTGCGCTGGAATTGGCGGCCATGAAAACCGGTTTTTCAATCAAGGAAACCTATACCCTGTATGGCCAGCGTGACATGGCTTTGCTTAAGCCGCCCCTGGTCACGCTGGCCGAACCAGCCAAACCGGGCGCATCGGTGGCGGAGCGCGATCCTTATCTGGCCAGGGTGGAGAAACAATATCAGGGCCAGGCAAGGCTTGAACTCGGGATTGGCATGATCGTTAAAAACGAACAGGACGATTTGCCCGGCTGTCTCGATTCGCTGGCCGAAATGGCCGATTTGATTTGCATCGTCGATACCGGTTCGACCGACCGCACCATGGCCGTGATCGCCCAATGGGCCGATGCCCATCGTTGGCAAGCCTGTTTTGATGGCAGCCTGCCCGCCACCCTGCAAGCGCGCACTGTGCTGGTGCGCAGCTATACCGGCGCATCCGAGCTGGAAAATGGCGACTGGAAACTATGGAATTTTGGCCAGGCGCGCAATCAATATGTGCATACCCTGAACCATCTGGTCAACTGGATTTTGTGGATGGATGCCGACGATGTGTTGCTGCAACCGCAGCAGGTGCGGCCATTGTTGAAGCAAGGCTATGATGTGTTTGGTTTTGGCATTGTCGATGCGCCGGAAAACCACAGCACCCGCTTCATTCACCACCGGCTGTGGCGCACCGGGCTGGGCATTGAATATTTCGGAGCCTGTCATGAATATCCGGGCTGGCCCAAAACCGCACGCCTTTACAGTACCGATCTGAATATCCAGCACCGCTGGACGGTCAGCCCGAATCAGGAAGCCGGGCCATCGCGCAATTTGCGCATTTTGCAGCGCGAATACCAAAACGGAGTACGCACCCCGCGCGTCCTGTTTTATTTGGGCAATACACTCAAGGATGCCGGGCAATATGCCGCCGCGATAGACGCGTATGCCGAATATCTGGCTCTGCCCGTTGGCTACTGGGATGAATCGATTTTCTGCGCGCTGTACAAAATGCGCTGCGAGCGGCAAATCGCTTACCAAAATGGCGATTACGCCGCCTTTTTTGCCACTGGTTTCGCCACGCTGGTGCGCGATCAGCGTTTTAGCGAAGTATCGATGGAATTGGCCTATGCCTATTTCGACCTCGGCCAGTGGCAAAAATCGATCGCCATGTGCCACTTTTCGTTGCAAGCCATGCCTGTCTGCGAATTGTTTTTGGAAAACAATAAATACACTGACCAACCGCACCGGATTTTGGCACGCTGTTACCAGCAACTTGGGGACTGGGAGCGCGCCGTGTACCACACCGGCCAGGTATTGCAATATTTGCCAGATGATGCCGACATGCAGGCGCATGTCGGCGCGAATACCGGGGCCAATACCGGTGCAAGTGAGTCGATACAGTTGCTGCACGTCAACCGCCCCGGTGCGGCGGGCGACATCATTATGAGCCTGATGGCGCTGGAGCAATATAAGGCACAGCACCCGCACAGCCACATTGTGTATTACTGCGCGCCGCAATTTGCCAGCGTGGCGCGCTTAAGTGGCGTGGTCGATGAAGTGCGCGACAGCAGCGCGTTTCACGCCAATTTGCCGGGCCGGGCGGTGAATTTTATCGGCTATCCACGCGCCGAAGGTTACCCGAATGTCCCGATGCGGCGGCATTTGGTCGAATATTTTGCCAAAGAACTCGGGTTTGAATGGACGCAACTGGCCGGGGCCGGGCAACATGGCGTGGCAGCGGCAAGCTGTGGTTTTACACCGCACTTCGCGGCGGTCAGCAACCCGGTTCTGGCCAGTGCCCTGGCGCTGGATAAAAAACTTATTACGCTGCACATCAAAGCCGGTTGGTCGCCCTACAAAAACTGGCCGCTGACCAACTGGCAAGCCTTGCTTGAGCAACTGGCGGGTGTACCCGGTTTGGCACAATATCAATTTGTGCAGTTGGGCGCGGCAGACGACCCGGCCTTGTCCGGCGTACTGGATCTGCGCGGCCAGCTCTCCATCGTGGAAAGCGTGCAATTGATCAAGGCTGCGCGTTTGCATCTGGGTGTGGACAGTTTTACCAACCACGCCACCGCCTTGCTGCCGCCAACCCCGGCCATCATCGTTTGGGGTTCCACCAGCCCGGTTGGCAGCGGCTATGCACACAATATAAATCTGTGGAAACGGGAATTTGCCTGTTCGCCATGCTACCGCGAATACGACAGCATGTCGGTTGATCCAAAGGGCAAGTGTCCGCATGATCCGGGCCAACGCTGGGAGGCACCGCAGCATCCGTGCATGCAGGCCATTGGGGTGGGGGAAGTGCTGGCGGCGGTGTTGCGGCAGTTGGGATTGGTTTAATTTCGGAGTAGCAGGGCTGGCTTCATTTTCATAAAGGATGGTGGTATGGAATTTATTACATCGTGGCGTATCAAGCATCGGCAAATGTTTTTTTCAGACTTATTGCCCGAGCAGGCATTTTGTATGGATATTGGGGCCAATAACGGCGAATATAGCGCCGCGTTTTTGGCCCTGGGC
>JBKJLF010000588.1:0-5349 GCA_046597185.1 Burkholderiaceae bacterium
CAAGCATGGCTTGTTGGGTGATTTTTTGCGGCAACAACTTAAAAATCCAACTATTTCCATGCGGCCAACATAAGCGGAATTTGTTACACTTTTTAGCTTTTTGCGTAAGTCCTACAACAAGTTCTAAGGTGATTTTCCGGATTAGCAAAAGGTTACCCGCATTTGCTTGGCCAGCTCATTTTCAAGCAAGGAAAATTGTTGATAAACTTGATAAGGTTTTTCGCTCATCACCTAAGCGGCCCCACCTACTACCTCGAATTCGGTCAGATGTTGAAGTTTCCCGATCAGATTTCTATGCATGACACTGGCCTTTGCGCTATAAAGTTGCGTTTTTCTGCGCGCACCGTTAGGGCGGCGTTCTGCAAGCTCATCGGTGAGAAGATAGAAACCCAATATGGCGATGGTAGCCAAATCCGGCTTAATCATTTGCACGGCACGGTGGGCAACGGCGTTGGCCAAGGCCATCCCGTTGACGTTAGCAGCTCTGGCTGAGTCCATACTGCCCGTCTCATCGGCGAATTTTAACCCAACAACATATCTGGTTCGCGGTAACACAGGGCCTATCTGCGTGCAGCAAATTGCAGGCATGCAAAAATATCCTCTTTTTCAAGATCGAGGAAATCTGTCAATATCTCACTCATTTCCACACCGTCACCCAACATTTCAAGCACGTCCATCACACGAATACGCATGCCACGAATGCAGGGCCGACCACCGCATTTGCCAGCTTCAATGGTGATGCGATCAATCAGGTTAGTTTTCATTGGTTTTCCTCCGCTGTCGCGGGTATTGTAATCCATTGCGCAGTGCTGCCGCATACTTTCTGCGCGATGTCGATACTTTGAATTTTTTGCTGGCCGTTACGAGAGGAAATGTTCAAAAGCAATGGTTTATCACCAGTATTGAATGGTCATACAAACTCCGGAAGTGGTTTTGGGATCACGGGTGAATGTATCTGATCTGGCAATGCCACGCCCGGCCGTTGCGATGAATTACCAATTCCGGGGTGCAGGTGGTAATGATGCGCAATTTTCATTGCCACCGGCGTCATTCGGGTCACCTGGAGCCCAGCTCCAGACAGCAGCGGCAGTCATGTCGTCATCCCGGCAATCGGCATCGACGCTGTTCACACCACAGCCAATCAGGCTGCCTACGCACTATATGAAAGAGCGAAACCTTAGAGAAGCTGGGTTATAAAATAGCCAATACGGGTTACGCCTTACTACGTTGAGCAGTGATACTGACCCGTTTAGTTACATTAACATGTGGTTGCAGCACGCCTACGAATAGCTGGCCAAGGCCGAAGCCTGGCCAAAGCCTATACCGCCAAGCGCACGAGGTTTCCGTCGGTAGACAGCGCCTGCTGGGTGTGCTGGGGCAATACGGCACCAATAACGGGGTCCACCACCGCTGTGGCCAGTAGTAGCGGGGCATGGGCCTGCACGTTGCCAAAAATGGTGGCAAAGGCCACGTCGGCCGCATCGCGTCCAGTGCCAAAGCGGACTAAACCCATGGGAATAGCGGTGCCCGATGGGTCGAAGATGTACCAGCGGTCCCCCACAAAGGCCTCTACATAGGCATGAAAATCAGGCGGGCCCAGCGCGGGGTCGGCGCCATAGTCGGTGCCGGTGGTAAAACGGGCCGGTATGTTGAGCGCTCGGCACAGAGCCACCATCAGGTGTGCAAAGTCGCGGCAAATGCCCACCTGGCCAATCAGCGTATCAATGGCCGATGTGTTGCTGGTGGAACTGTTGGACGTGAAGGCCACATGGCGTTGCACCCAGTCCCGTATGGCCAGCACCCGGCCATACCCCTGGGGCAAATGGCCAAAGTTGTTGTTGGCCAATTTCAGCAAGCGGTCGGACTGGCAGTAGCGGCTGGGGTAAATATAACCCAGCACCTCGGGTGGCAGCGCCTGCACTGTTACTTCGGCAATATAGTTGGGGTCTGCCATATGGTGGATCAGGTCGACCGTGGCCTGGTACTTCACATTCAGCTCACCCTGCTGGGCGTGCAGGCGCATGTAGCGGTTGCCGCTGAACGCGTCGGTGTGGATCTGTGTCTTCACCGGCTGGCTGACCCACAGGTTCTCAAAGGCGACCTGTTGACAGGCGGTTTGTGCAGCGTGGATGTTGAACACAAAATCGGCACCCTGGGCGTCGATCTGGTAATTGAGGGTAAGTTGGAGTTCGATTCGGATCATAGTGGGGCCAGTATGTGGGTAAACGCGCACCGACTCTGTGTGCAATTGCAAGTCGGTTCGCAAGTGAAAAGGGCGAGTATGCGGGTAAACGCGCACCGGCTCTGTGCGATTGCGCACATACGGGCAGGCCAGGACTTTGCACAAGGGGTTTCTGTTGGATCTCCCACTATGAACCCAGATTTTCGGTGTATTTTGATACCAACCGCATGATTCGTGAAGCCTTGGCTGCAGCCGACTTCCCGGCACCGATGCCTGCGCAGGCGGTGATGGTGCATCAGCAGTAAAATCATCATCAAGATTCATCGGGCTCAGTGCTGACCAGGCTGCGCCAGGACAAAACAGGGTTTAAAAATCGTCACCCAACAACATCTCTGGCAATGGCTCTTCCAGCTCCACGGTGCGATTCTTGCCCGCGTGCTTGGCTTGATGTAGCGCTTTTTCCGCGCGCGCAATGATTTTTTCCGCTGTATCGCCAGGCGCGTTAGTCGTCAGCCCACCCGAAAAGCGCAGCTTGCGGCCGGGCGTGACACTTTCCCAGTCGCATGCGCCAATGGCCTCGGTCAAGCGGTTCATCGCCTGCGCACCTTGTTCCAGCCAACTGGCTGGCAGCAGAATACCGAATTCATCATCGCCAATGCGGGCGAAACGATCCAGCACGCGTAGCAACTTGATCGACGAGGATGCCACCAAACCCAGCACCCGGTCGCCAGCCTCGCGGCCAAAGGTTTCGTTGATGTCACCAAAATCATCCAGATCGATCACCGCAAAACAAAATGGCTGCCCCGTGCGCAATGAGCGCTGCAATTCCGCCATCAAAAATTCATTCATGGCGCGAAAGTTATATACCCCGGTCAAGGGGTCATGGCGCACCAAATCCTGCATCAAGGTGTGCAGTTCCCGTATCCGCAATTCTTGTTCGGCCAACTGATCACGCAGGAGTTGGCAATTTTGGCAGGTAGAATGGTCTGTTGTCATGGCAATGGCCGGGTGATTGATGGGTGATTGCTATTGTGCCCCATCCCATACACGGTGGCAATAACAATGTGATGCGCAAGTTCAGCGCACCGTGCGGCTTCTGGGCAAAGCCCTGGCTTGATCCGCCATATGCGGGCTGTAGCCGCGCCGCAGCGCTTCGGGGAACATTTGATTGCGGCGCTTTTGCCCCAACTTGGCCGTGAGCGCGGCGATGATGGCGTTGACGCGCGCGATTGAAAGATCCATTTTATTGGCGATTTCTTTTGACGAAATGTTGCGGTCATTGTAAAAGAAATTGAGCACCGCACGTTACTGTTTGGTAAAACTGGGCAAGCGGTCATTGACATCGCCGCATTCCGCTTGAACCTTGGCACGCGGCACCAGGTAGATGCCTGCCAACACGTCTTTAATGGCGCTGATGATGGTGTTCTCGTTTTTGTCGAGGTAACCATCCACATCCATTTGCACCACGCTACGAAATTCTTGTGCCTGGCACACGCCGCTAAACACCAGCACCTTGGCGGCAGTGGCTTTTACTTTGGCGATAAATTCCAGGCCCTGGGGTTCTCGATCGCGAAGCGCACGAGCAAGCCGATACGCCCGCGCAAAAAGTGTATATGGAACAGACCATCGTGGCCGCCGTTGAACTGTTTGAAATGGTCAACGATGTTTTATACCAAGCCCAAGTCAACACCCGCCTGATCGCCCCCAAAACCAAAGCCCTGCGCGTAAGCCAAATCCGCCAGTATTTTACCGACCGCATGCTCAAGGAAGGCAACGACATGGGCATTGAATATGTTAGCAACGAACAAGATTTTGCCATCGTCGCCAACGAGCCGCTACTGCGCCGCGTCATCGCCAATTTGCTGGGCAACGCCATCTATCACGGTCGCCCCGGCGATGAAGTATCGCTCAAATTTTCACGCAACGCCACGCACGCCTTCATCTGGGTGCGCGACACGGGCCTTGGTTTTGACGACGCCAACACCTCGGAGCGCGCCGCCAACTTTACGCGCATGGTGCAAAAGGTGCGCCAGCGCGTGCAAGGGGCGCAATCCACGCGCTCGGGCTTGCTCGGGCAACGCCTGCACGGCTTGGGTTTGGCCAGTATTGAGCGCATCTGCACCGAATTGAATGGCACCATGACCTTGCGCTCCCACCCCAAACACGGCAGCGTGTTTTGCCTGCGCTTGCCGCTTGACAATCCGCAACAAAAGGTGCGTGGGCAGGCGCTGAAAAAATAGCACGCCAGATTGCTACCATCGCGCACCGCTGGGGCCAATTCAAGATCAGCCTCGTGCTTCGGCCATGCTACTTAGCTACCCATGTTTTGTCCTTCATTTCTGAAATGTCTTTCTTAAACAGCGCCAAAAGTACGTCCTTGCTGAGACTGTATTCCCAATCGATATCCATTGCCGGAATCGCGCGTAACCATACATCCTTGTTGGGGCGATTGTGGGGCCAATAAAAATCACGGAAAAAGATGGTGCTCCTAATTTTTTTGGGGTAGCTTTTTATCCGGTTAAGAAGCTTAGCATCTTGCTCAGGTGATGTATAAAAATAAAGCGATAGAATCGCACCATCACAAATCGAATTCGCCAGATATTCATCTTTCGAGAGACATGCTTTTTCAATGATGTCCAGCGTGGTATCAAGCGATTTCATGGAAGAAACGGATTTGATCATCTTCTTTCCTTCCAAAACAACCTTGTAAGTTCGCAAGCATTCTTTATCATTGTATTTAATGCAATGATTCAGATTGCTTACTGAAACAGGGTAGTCCAAGCCATTTGTTGCCAAATAGATTAGGCTAAACGATTTTTTCAAAAGAGTTTCAAGATCTTTCTGCTCCTTTTCAGCAGCCATGCAGCCGCAGCTACCCATTAAAAACATCAGGAAAGTAACAAGTCTAAGAAGGAAAATTGCATGCCTCACTTGTACACCTTCCATTCTGGATCACCCTTTGAAGTGGGTGTTTTTTCAATTCGGTCCATGATGTTCGCTATACTGGAAGGCCTATCGACAACGCCGAAATCGATTTTGTTTTTTGCCCCTGCCGCACTCACGCCAAAGACTTTATGCCAAGTTTCCGCGAACCCTTGGGTAAAGCATCCATAAAATTTTGAAACTTGGGTGGAAGTTTTTGCGAATTTTTTCAGCGCCATTTTATT
>JBKJLF010000609.1:0-3881 GCA_046597185.1 Burkholderiaceae bacterium
CATCGCAGTGCCCAGCATGTCGATAACACCCTTGCCTGAGGTTAATGCCCATTCTGGCGCAGCGCTCAGCCCCGCTAACGGCAGCAGTTGGCTACAATTATTGGAAGCCGAGGCGACCCAATTATTAGGATCGGGGCAAGCTGAAGTGATGGATGTGCTGGCGCGCCAATTTGAAAGTGCAGTAATCAAAATGGCCTTGAAACATACCAATGGGCGTAAAAACGACGCGGCCTTGCGCTTAGGCATAGGCCGCAATACGATTACGCGTAAGATAGCCGAATTAGGGATAGCAGGTGCAAAGGACGATTAAATATGGAGTATTGCTTGGCCGTACACGGTGGTGCCGGAACGATTGCACAAACAGGTGCCCATGAAGAACCGTATCACCGCGCATTGCAAGCGGCATTGCAGGCCGGCCAAGTGGTTTTGGCGCAACAAGGTAGTGCTCAGGCAGCGGTGGTGGCAGCGGTGCAAGTGTTGGAAGATTGCCCCTTGTTTAACGCCGGTTGTGGCTCGGTCTACACCGCAGACGCCAAGCATGAAATGGATGCCTGCTTGATGGAAGGCAGCCAACTTCTTGCTGGTGCGGTGACGGCAGTGTGGTCAATCAAAAACCCGATTTTATTGGCCCAGGCGGTGCTGCAGGCATCAGGTTGTGTGTTGTTGGCGGGCGAGGGGGCCGAACGCTTTGCGCGGGAGCAAGGTTTTGCCAGCATGCCCCCGGAATATTTCGCCAGCCCTGAACGCCTGGCACAATTATTACGCGTGCAAAGTGAAGTCGGCGGTGTATTGGGTGGTGGCGTATTGGGCGGGGGCCATACTTGGGCAGGCGTGCTGGATCATGACGGGGCTGCCGCACCCTTGCCTGAAGTCGGGAAGATGGGTACGGTCGGTGCGGTCGCGCGCGACTGCCACGGCAATCTGGCCGCCGCTACCTCAACCGGTGGTTTAACCAATAAGCGGCCCGGCCGGGTGGGCGACACCCCCATGATCGGTGCGGGTTGCTATGCCGATAATCAAACCGTTGCCGTTTCCACCACTGGCACGGGCGAAGCGTTTATGCGTACCGTGCTGGCCCATGATATTGCTGCCCGCGTCCTGTATGGCGGACAAACTTTAATCCAGGCTTGCCAGGGCGCGTTGGAAAAATTGGCGGCGGTGGGTGGGCGCGGCGGCTTGATCGCCATTGATCGTGCAGGCAATATGGTGTTGCCATTTAACACGATTGGCATGTATCGTGCGTGGGTGAGAGAGGGTGAATTGAGCCAATCGGCCATCTTTGCTGCCTGACGCAGCCCGATAAGCATTAACTACCGGGCCGCTCACTGGCGCGTGACCGGGTGTTTTAGGTTGGTTCCGGCTTATTTTCTACCGGGATCAACTTTTCCACCTTGATTTTCGATTCCAGCATTTTACCCTTGCTGGCGCGCTTGCCCATATGCGCCGCCAGGGCGGAATTACTGATCGTCATTTCCTGCGCTTTATTGCCGCGCCCAATACCCACCACCACCACCCCTTTGGCCGGAATCGCTTGCAGTATATGCAATTGCTCTTTGCCATCAAGCTTGATCAACATGGTGCCCCGGCCCCCACTGGCCAAAACCTTCAATTCTTCACGTGGGAACACCAAGAGGCGCGGCTGATCCAGCGTCAAGCCGCCCACACATGCGAGCAAGGTCTGCCCGCTGGCCATCACGCGTGGCGGCAAGATGGTTTCACCTTCTTCCAGATTCATGAAGTTTTTACCGCTCTTGGTGCGGCTAACCAAATCGCCCAACTTGGCGGCAAAGCCATAGCCGCCGGAATTGGCCAGCAGCAAGGCCAGCTCGCCATGTCCGGCCACGTAATGCAGAATACGGCTACCGCTGGCCAGATCAATCAAGGTGGTAATTGGCACACCATCGCCACGCGCACCCGGCAGTGCGCCCACCGCCACCGAATACACTTTGCCATTATTGCCAAAGGCCAGCAATTGATCCACGGTGCGGCATTCAAACGCGCCATATAAACTGTCGCCCGCTTTAAAGGTGAATTGGCTCACTTCATGCCCGTGCCCGGTACGCGCACGCACCCAACCTTTGTCCGAGATAATCACCGTGACCGGTTCATCCACCACTTTTTGCTCTACCACGGCGCGCTGGGCTTCTTCAATCAGGGTGCGGCGCGCATCGCCAAAGCGTTTGGCATCAAGCTCGATTTCTTTGATGATGCATTTTTTCATCGAATTCGGGTTGTCCAGCAAATCGCGTAAGCCTTCGCGTTCTTTGCTCAGCTCAGCCAATTGTTGTTCGATTTTAATCGCTTCCAGCCGTGCCAACTGGCGCAGGCGAATTTCCAGAATATCTTCGGCCTGAATCGGCGAGAGATTAAATTCCGCCATCAAGGCCGATTTCGGTTCATCCGAATTGCGGATGATGGCAATCACCTTGTCGATATTGAGCAAGACAATTTGCCGGCCTTCCAGAATATGCATGCGCTCGTCCACCTTTTGCAGGCGATGTTGGGTGCGCCGGGTGACGGTGGTAAAGCGAAAAGCAATCCATTCGCTGATAATTTCGCGCAAGCCTTTTTGGCGGGGCCGACCATCGCCGCCTATCATCACCAAATTGATTGAGGCGCTACTCTCCAGCGAGGTATGCGCCAGCAGCAGTTGCATGAATTCGCCCTGATCCTGATTTTTTGATTTTGGCTCAAACACCAGCCGCACTGGTGCGGCGCGGCCCGATTCGTCGCGAATCGTATCGAGCGCGCCCAAAATCAGCGCTTTCAAATTGAGTTGTTCGGTGGTGAGCGCTTTTTTTCCCATCTTGACCTTGGGATTGGTCAATTCTTCGATTTCTTCCAGAATTTTTTGGGACGAAACGCCCGGTGGTAATTCATGTACTACCGCCTGCCATTGGCCGCGCGCCATGTCTTCAATTTTCCAGCAGGCACGCACTTTCATGCTGCCGCGTCCGGTTTCATACATTTCCGACAGCACACTGGCCGGGGTGATAATTTGGCCACCGCCGGGAAAGTCCGGGCCGGGGATGATTTGCATCAATTCGGTGTGGGTCAGTTCCGGGTTGCGGATCAGTGTCACTGCGGCTTTGGCCACTTCAAGCAGATTATGCGAAGGAATTTCGGTCGCCAAACCGACCGCAATGCCGGATGCGCCATTGAGCAGCACCATCGGCAAGCGCGCTGGCAATTGGCGCGGTTCGCGGCTGGAACCGTCGTAATTGTCTTGAAAATCGACCGTATCCTGATCGATTTCTTCCAGCAATAATTGTGAAATCGGGGTCAGGCGTGCTTCGGTGTAACGCATCGCCGCTGCGCCATCGCCATCACGCGAACCAAAATTACCCTGGCCGTCGATTAACGGGTAGCGTAGCGAAAAGTCTTGCGCCATGCGCACCAGCGCGTCATATACTGATTGGTCGCCATGCGGGTGTAGCTTACCGAGCACATCACCCACCACGGCGGCGGATTTGCGCGGTTTGGCGGTGGCCGTCAAGCCCAGTTCATTCATCGCATACAAAATGCGGCGTTGTACCGGCTTTTGCCCGTCGCACACATCGGGCAGGGCGCGCCCTTTGACCACCGAAATGGCGTAATCCAGATAGGCGCGCTCGGCGAAGGTGGAAAGCGTCAAAAATTCATCATCGCCCGGTGGTGGCGGTGGTGGCACTGGCGGCGGAGGTGGTACTGGTGGCACTGGTGGCACGGGCGGTGCTGGTGGCTGCCCAGGTTCTGGTGGCTGCGCTGGTGCGTGCTGCTGCGCGGATGCAGGCGGCTGTGGCGGCTCGGGTGGCTGCGCTGGCACGGATGTCTCCGATGGCGCAGGAGCTGACGGTGATTCATCAAATAAATTGGCTTGAGATGGCATGGTAGGGGCTATT
>JBKJLF010000670.1:0-2593 GCA_046597185.1 Burkholderiaceae bacterium
GCGCCTGCCCTAGTCCCATCTTAACATGGCTTCAAGTGAGTACCTGCTGCGCCAGAGTACGCATTTCATCATCGGAAAACACCCGCGAGCGGGTCAAAAAGCGCACGCCTTCCGAACCTTCCAATGAAAACATGCCACCCCGCCCCGGCACCACATCAATCGTCAAATGGGTGTGCTGCCAATATTCAAATTGAGCGCGACTCATGAAAAACGGACAACCACCAATCTCCCCCAGTTGAATATCGGCCTCACCGGTTATAAACTCGCCCAGTGGAAAACACATCGGCGCGCTGCCATCGCAACAGCCACCGCTCTGGTGAAACATCAAATCACCATGTTTTTGCTTTAATCTGCCGATCAAATCCAACGCAGCCGGACTGGCGCTCACCCGATTAATCCAACTATACTGAACCGCTTGCCCCATCATGACCTCTACTTAAAAAAATCCAAGTGCATTCGGGCTGTAGCTGACCAGCAAATTTTTGGTTTGCTGATAGTGATCCAACATCATGCGATGGTTTTCACGCCCGATCCCGGATTGTTTGTAACCACCAAAAGCAGCATGCGCCGGGTAAGCGTGGTAGCAATTGGTCCACACCCTGCCCGCCTTGATGGCGCGGCCCATGCGGTAGGCGCGGCTGCCGTCGCGACTCCACACCCCGGCCCCCAGGCCATACAGCGTGTCATTGGCCAAGGCCAGTGCTTCGGCTTCATCTTTAAAGGTGGTGACCGAGACCACGGGGCCAAAAATTTCTTCCTGGAAGATGCGCATCTTGTTATGCCCGACAAATACCGTCGGTTGCACATAAAAGCCTTCGGCCAGATGGCCTGGCATCGGAGCCAGTGCGCCGCCCGTCAAACAGGTGGCGTTTTCCTGTTTCGCAATATCAAAGTAGGACAGGATTTTTTCCACTTGCTCTTGCGAGGCTTGGGCACCCACCATGGTATCGGTATCAAGCGGATTGCCTTGTTTAATCGCTTTCACGCGTGCCAGCGCGCGCTCCATAAATTTGTCGTAAATCGATTCCTGAATCAGGGCGCGGCTGGGGCAGGTACATACTTCGCCCTGGTTAAAGGCAAACAAAACGAAGCCTTCCACTGCCTTATCGAAAAACGCATCATCGGCGTTAGCCACATCTTCAAAGAAAATATTGGGCGACTTGCCACCCAATTCCAGCGTGACCGGAATAATATTTTGGCTGGCGTATTGCATAATCAAACGCCCGGTAGTGGTTTCGCCAGTGAAGGCGATTTTGGCAATGCGCTTGCTGGACGCCAGCGGTTTACCCGCTTCCAAACCAAAACCATTGACCACATTCAACACGCCCGGCGGCAATAAGTCGGCGATCAATTCCAGCAACACCATAATGCTGACCGGGGTTTGCTCGGCAGGTTTAAGCACCACGCAATTACCCGCAGCCAGCGCCGGGGCCAGCTTCCAGACCGCCATCAGAATCGGGAAGTTCCACGGAATAATTTGCCCCACCACGCCCAATGGTTCATGGAAATGGTAGGCCACGGTATCTTCATCCACTTGCGAGAGCGTGCCCTCTTGCGCGCGCACGCAACCAGCGAAGTAGCGGAAATGATCCACCGCCAGCGGAATATCCGCGTTCAGGGTTTCGCGGATCGGTTTGCCGTTATCCACCGTTTCCGCATAGGCCAACAATTCCAGATTGGCTTGCATGCGATCGGCAATCGCGTTCAACACATTGGCGCGCTGCGCTACTGGCGTTTTGCCCCAGGCGTCGGCGGCGGCGTGGGCGGCATCGAGCGCGAGTTCAATATCTTCCGCCGTCGAGCGCGCGGCCTGGCAAAATGGTTTGCCGGTGATGGGCGTGACATTCTCAAAATACTGGCCCTTGACAGGTGGCACCCATTGGCCCCCTATAAAATTATCGTAACGCGGTTTAAATACGTGTTTTGCGTCAACTTCTCCTGGTGCGGCATATAACATGGCAACTCCTTATTTTTCCAAATCAACTTTATAAAAATAATGATTCGACAGCAAATCATTTACATAGCCCGTCACTTCACGGCGCACGGGCGTGGTCAACAAAGCATGGGCTAACATCACCCATGGCGCTTCTTCATGCATCACTTCCTGAGCTTTTTCGTAAATTTTGCTACGCTCGGCTTGTTGCGGTACGATCTTGCCTTTTTGGTAGAGCGCTTCAAACTCTTTATTGCACCAGCGCGCCACATTGCCGCCGACCTTGGCCGCAGCGCAACTTAAATTGGGGCCGATAAACTCATCCGGGTCGGCACCAGCGCTCCAACCCAACATAGCCACCTGGTGCTCGCCTTTTTGCGTGCGCTTCAAGTATTCAGTCCATTCATAGGTAAGCAGATTGACTTTGACGCCAATCTTGGCCCAATCGGCCTGAATCAATTCGGCCATGCGTTTGCCGTCCGGGTTGTATGGGCGTGTCACTGGCAAATACCACAGATCAAAGCTCAAACCATCAGCAAAGCCGGCTTTGGCCAGCAAGGCTTTGGCTTTAAGCGGGTCGTAGGGGTAATCTACCACCTTATCGTTGTACGACCACAGGCTAGGCGGGTAAGGGTTTTTGGCCTGGCGCGCCGAGCCTTG
>JBKJLF010000820.1:0-6989 GCA_046597185.1 Burkholderiaceae bacterium
CGCACCAGCAGGCGAGAACCGCGTACCCGTCAAGCTTGCTGCGGCGAAGATGCCCTCCAGTAGCACTTTGGCTGCATCATTTACATAAATTCTCAAAAAGGAAAGGTGCCCGCGATCAACTCGGCTTTGATTGCGCGCAAGTTATTGCTAACTTTGGCGGTCGAAGGCAATTTAATTGCTTTCATGGTTATTCAAACCTTTCATTGTGACTTCGATCCTTGGATTCTTCCCAGTCAGCCCAGGTAGCAGCGGCTTTATTCAATTTCGCTTTGGCGTTGATAAGTATTTTTGCGATGACTGGATCGTGTTCATCATTCAATTCATCCAATAAGTCAACTCGCATTTTGATAAAATTAGAGTAGTAGCCAGAGATTAGTCTGGGAACAAATTGTTTGATAAAAATATCAAGGATTGTTGCCTTGTCTTTTGCTAACTTGAAAAGGTTTTTCGCGAGTTCAGATATACCGTTTTTTTCTCCACTTTCGACACCCGTTTGAGTTGCCGTAAAGAGTGGGCAAATCTGCGCAATAAATGGTAAGCGATCATCTGGTGAGACTTGGCACCATTCTAAAACGAGTTGTGCTGGCGGTTGAAAGAAGTGTGGCGCATAGGATGTGGCGGCATCATCTCTCATTAAAGTTAGTGCGGAATTGTAACTACCATCCGCATCGGGCTGATAAACGGTATCCAGTGTTTTTTTTGTGTGATATTGTAGAAACGGTGCAAAGTGGGTTTTAAAATAATATTTTTGCTGCGGAACAAATACTTTTTGCAAAATAAGGGTAATGTGCTGTTCTGCTATTGGTGCGTTTAGCGTAAATGTTAGGATGTCGTTGAAGTGATGGCGCAAATTATCATTCATATTGCCAGTACTTTTCCAATCAAGTTCTTGAAGAAAATGAATGCAGCGATTTTTCAACTCCAGCCGATATGAATCGTCTTTTTCCTTCGAGCCAAAAATAACCATGTCAAGAATTTCAAGCGCAACGCTTATACCGGCAGGTTTTTTTGCAATAGATGAAATCAGCGTCATCACTTGCTCTGCCGAAAGCGGGGCGGTTACACGTTCGTCTAGCAAATATAAAAACCGCCGAATCGGCGACTTGGCTAACTCGATTGCGCGCATCAAGCGCATATATCCGGCGTCATCTAGCGGCACCTCCTCCCGTAAGGATGGGAAAAACTCACCCCACGTAGCATCTTCAATAGCACTATCTAAAAAAGCAGCAACGGCGGCGGGGGCAGTTTTATTCCAGCTATCTATAAGCGCGCAGATAAACCTGAGATTAACGGTGCTTGGTTCAATTGTGCTGATAACTTCCTTTGCTGCTTTGAGCAAGGCGGGGATATCGTGGAAAGTATTTGTAATGCCCTGTGCAAAAATTCGGATGTTGTTGTCAATGCCTGCATGTAGCAATTCAGGGAGTAGGCCGAGTATTAAGTTGATGTCGTTGCCAGCCTGCGCCCCCATTCGCATAATATCGGACTGATATTTTTGACATTGATCCTCGCCAGTCTGCGGAGGTGCAATGTCATAAAAAAAACTATTGAACAATACTTGCGCACGGATTTTTAACGCTAAATCGGCAGGCGTTAGCAATTCGTCCAATTTCTTTAGTGCCTCCAGTGCTTTTGGCGAAATCCTAGCTTTGTCATGCTGTAGTATTTCCTGTGTGGCTCGCCACCCATCAGGCCAACCATCAATCCTATGAAACGCTTCTGCTATACCTTGCAGCTCTTGGTGAAGATCAATATGCAACGTAACCCAAAGGCCCTGAAATTTTTCAGCAAAAGCATGCCGTACTTTTGCACCCAAGGCGTTGGGTAACGTACCTACATCATGCACAATTGCCATAAAAAGGCCATACCACGCAAAAATATCATCATTTGTTTCTGGTTGCCACCCGAAGCCACGCGAATGCGCACCAAAATCAAACTGATGCGAAGAACTAGCCCCACCTGCTTTTAGCGCTGCGCTCAGTAAATAAATGCCTAACTGGGATTGAACCGGGTCGTTGTGGTGCAGTAATTGGCGCACAATTTCCGCGCGTTGCGTTGGCGGCGCGAGCGTGCCAGACAATGAATGCCAAAATAGTTCTTGTAGTTCCCTTTGTGCGGTGGAATCATTCTTTTCGGCTTGTATTTCAGCATTTGCGAAGCGTAGCAGAATCGTAATGGCTTGCTCAAAACATGCCACGTCATAAGCAAGTGACCGCGTTGTTTTAATAAAATCCTGTCGGTAAAAATTTGTCGTTGCAATAAATTCACTACTATCGCTCGCCCGCAACAACGCAGCAAGGGTGGCGTGCTGATCAACGGGGGCTATAAACTTAAAAATTTGCATTTCAGTGCTACCAAGATTAGCAAGGTCGCCACATAGCCCCCCTGCGTTTAACAACTCGGTGGCTATTTCGCGTGCTTTTTTACTTTCGTGTAAAAAATTCAAACGATGAGCAAATGATTTAGAGACTCGCGGTATGCCATTGGTGATGAATTTTTGCAAAATGGTGTTTTTGGGAATGTTTTCCAACGCACGATTAGCCAAGCGGTTAGCAATAGCATGCGGTAGAATGGCCTTCCATTTACCACGTTGCTGCACCAACCCACGTCGCTGTAGTTCTGATACTTGGCGATGTAAAATTGGAATTGTAACTTCGGCCAAAGAGGCCAGAAGCGAAAGTTCCGAGCTTGTGCTGTCGTCTTCCGAATCAAATGAATAGAGTAAACTGCAAGCTTCGGCACTTCGCATTAAATCCTCATTTTGGCTGTTTTTCTGATGAAATAGTCGGCTAAATAATTCTTCGTTTTCAAGCTTACTCAGTTGCCCTTTTTTCTCCGATCTCCCAGCCAGTGCGAATGCAATCCTTGCATTGCCGCCAGCGAATTCTGCAATTTTGTCGATATCAATAGGGGATAAGTTGTCGTTGTGGCGAGCAAGCAATTGCTTAATCAAGTCGTCTGATGACGCTTCAAGACGATAACAATCTGTATCATCTGGCAAATCATCGCGAATGTCATACTCCAAAGTTACAAGACTTAGTTTGCTATTTGGCTTTGTAATTAATGTCGTGAGTTGGGTATGGGTGGCAGCGCCGCAGTTATCAACAATGACTACTGTTGCGGTCACATCAGTTGCGGTCACATCAGTGAGGAGCGCTTCAATCATCACATTAGGCTGTGGCGATGGGGCATCTGAGATGTCGGTATAAATAACATTGTTGCTGTCAAGCGCGCCCACCTCTGGCACGAGTCGTGCGTCAAACAGGGCTTGTACGAATCGTGTTTTACCCACCCCGGAAAGCCCGACAATGCGGACTGACGTTTGTTTTTCGCGCAATTCTTGCCGCAGGCGTTTGATTGCTTCGGCTATTGGGATTGGTGTGTTTGAAGACGGGCCAATGATTTTTGCTTTGTCGTCAAGGATGTATTCAGCGGTAACCGTTTTTTCATGATAGGCCCATGGCGCGTAGGGTTGCCAGCCATTGATAGGTTTGGCGAGTGCAAATTTAACCCATATGACGACCACAGGGTGTTGTGAGGCCCAATCTGCAATTCGTTGGGAATCATAAAAGTCAACATGTATTTTGCCAGTTAAACCCGCAGCAGTAATGCATTCACCCATGGCGTTTTGCCGATTGCGAAGCGTGCTATCGCTATTGTTATTCTTGGTGTTTGCAATTATGTATGCGCCAATACATTCAGCCAACTCCGCAATCTTAGGTTTAAGCTGGCTCGCAGGTGCCATTTCGTTTTTAATTCGTGTGGCGGCGAAAGATTTTTCGGCTTTCACTTGAAAAATGGTATTTGTACGTGGGATAAACCCATCAATCGTAACTGCATCTGTTTTCGCTACACGCACATCTACGCCGCCATCTGCCGCACGTTGGTCACCACCCCAGGTCACAGCCTCAGTGCATAACCCTTTTTGCCGCAATTCAGCCTGACATAAGCGGGCAACAAGTTCTCTTGCTTGCGTATCATCTAACTGTTGGACATCACTTTTTGAGATATGAAATATTGGGTGCATATTGATCAACTGGCTAGGTAAATGAGGCGGATGGCGATTCCCGAGTGTAACACATTGTACACACCGTTCGTTTGCTTGAAATGGATGGCACGTGCCCAATGACCGCGCTAATGCACGCACTGTTTAATGTGGTGTTCACCTTGAAACATTAGCGCGAATTTTTGGAAGGGTGCATGATGGATTTTTGGTGCGTAACCGATGGAAGCCATTGGTGAGAATGAAAATGATGCCTGTGAGAATGAATCTGGTGCGGAATATGTCGGTTGAATGATATGAATTTCCCGGCTACTATTGCTATAATCTGAATTTCCTTTGGCGGGGACGCATAAATTTGCTTTTAATGAATTTAACATCGTAGCCTTGCATTGTCGTTTGGCGATGGCAGTGCGATCAAAATGAAGGCTGTCAAATTCATTGCGCCATGATTTTTAAATAACTGGCAATTTACCCATAAGCGAGAACACAACATGGCAATACCACAAAAGTCAACGCCGATAGCGACTTTCTTTATTGGCGGTGCGGCTGATAAAAACAGGTACTGGGGCGTCATGTCGCCGACAAATCTGATTCGAGATAAATTAGTCAAAAAATATTTTTACGAGATTGGTGGGACGGCGCTTTTAGCTGCCGAGGTTAACCAAACTGCGGCGGAGGCATATTATGGTTATGATGAGATGGATGAGCTTTTTATTGTCATTCAAAATATTTATAAGGTGCAACCCACCGTAAAGATTAGACTGATAGGCCATAGTTTGGGTGGCTGGAAAGCCGCCAAACTTACCGAAAGGCTGGCTAAAGCATCGATCACCACAGCGCTTTTGATCACCATTGATCCGGTTGGCATCGTCTATTTTATGAAAACCACCGATGTCTTCTGGAAAGTGGGCAACGATGACCTGACATTGCCTCGCCCGGTCGCGACGAAATGGATTAATATTTTGGCCAATCACACAATCAAGTATGATCGGAACGATGCGGTTGCGGATGCGGGAATGCGTTGGCAACCCTGGTTTGATTCTACTTTAAAACAAAAACCTGACGGCGATTATCGCACCCCGTACAGTCATGCGCAGATTTTTGAAATGATGACATTTCCTGGTGCGGCAAGCCGAGGCGCGTGGGCCTTATTGATGGAGCAAGTATGAGATTCAAACGGCGCTACGCGCTTCGATATTTTCTGGGATTTCTTTTGGCATTGATCAGTTATGGTGGGTACGATTATTTCCATGGCTTGGAAATTATTGACGCCAAGATCGTCAAAATCATTGATGACCCTGAAAAACCGGGCGGTGAGGCCTTGTTGATTTCTGTTTTATCTGACTACCCACCGTATCCTTTCGTATCGGACAGCGTGCGCCGTTTCTTTCTTTTATCACCCAGAATTTGCTTTATCAAACCGGATGGCTCGGAATTGGTGAATGATGATGTGCAGTCGCCCTGCTCTTACGAAGAAGATCAGGGTAAGAAATGGGCGAAAATGCATCGGATGGAAAAAAGTGAGTTTCTTATTCAATTTTACCAAGGCCAAATCACGCCCAATCGCAAGCGGGACTTCTATAACACGATGGTGCAAAAGAGAGGGCTTTGGGCAAAATTTCAACTAATCGGCTTTTTAGTGCCACCATCGGTCGAATCCAAACCATTCTTTTTAAGTCTGGAACCATATTGCAAAACGCAGCCGGAACATTGCAAGCGGATTTTTGGTTGGTAAGGCAATCTACCGCGCTCTGAGGAGAATTTCCCCGGCACTTCATCTAAAAAAATCAACCATTCCATTCTTTTAATACCGCCTCGCACCAGCAGGCGAGAACCGCGTACCCGTCAAGCTTGCCGCGCTTCTCTGATCCCAAAGACAAACTCCTTTAGATTTTCATGCTTGCAAACTGTTACATTGATGATGTTTTTGCGTAAGTCCCAAGAAGTAATCCAAGAAGTAATCCAAGAAGTAATCAGGGTCTAGACCCGCCCTGTTCTCAGCGGATAAGTTTGCCATTGCTGGAAATCATGGTCAGATCGACGTAATTCGAGCCAGTGTGCCGTTCAGGCCCGAAGGAAACTTCGAAACCGCCCACATCGAACCGACCCATCGATTCCAGTGCCCGGACCAAGTTGGTCCGGGTCGGGCGAGCGCCACAGCGGCGCAGTCCTTCAACAAACACTTTGGCGGCAATGAAACCTTCGAGGGATGTGTAGTCGAAACTGTTTTCACCGTCGCGCATGTAAAAACGGCGGTAATCCTTGACCACCGGATTGATCTTTTCCCAAGGTGCCGGCACGACCTGGCTGATTGACACACCTCGCGCATCCTCGCCAAGTTCGTTGATCAAGGCTTTGCTACCGACAAACGAAATTGACCAAAAGTACTGGGTTTTGGTTTCTATTTTGGCGCGTTTGATAAATGCGGCCACCGACTTGTAGGCCGATACCACGACCACTGCGTCCGGTGTTGCCTGTTTCATGGCCTCGACCGCTTTGGCGACATCGACGCTGTTGCGCTCCACCGTCGCCATGCCAGATAATTGCAGATTGCGTTTGGCCATGGCTTGCTTCACGCCATCACGTCCGGCCTCGCCGAAGGCATCATTTTGGTATACGACGCCAATGCGCCGAATGCCACCGACAATAAGCTGCTTGACGATTGCCTCGGTCTCCTGCAGGTAGCTGGCGCGAACGTGAAAAACATTGCGATTAAAGGGTTCCCGTAAGGATTCAGCGCCGGTAAAGGGCGCAAAAAAGGGAATATTGTATTGCGCCACGATGGGCAACGCAGCAATCGAGGTGGGCGTGCCCACGTAGCCAAACAGCGCGAAGATGTCTTCCTGCATGAATTTGCGGGTGTTGTCAGCGGTGCGTGCGGGCTCGTACCCGTCATCCTTCGTGTTCAGAATGATTTTTCGTCCATAGATACCGCCTTCGGTTTCGTTGACCATGCGGAAGTAGGCGTTGGCACCATCACGGTACC
>JBKJLF010000871.1:0-9183 GCA_046597185.1 Burkholderiaceae bacterium
GTATTCAGGAATTACGTGTTGCTGTGACAACAATAAAGATTTTGCACAAGTTGGGCCATTTGAAGCCTGGTGAACTTGATCAAACTGTGGGCGGCGGGACTTGTGTATAAACGTATGTCAATAACGAGCGTGAAATCATGCGACATGGACGGCTTTCGCTGGGAGTGACGCTCAAATTATACGATGTTTGGTAAGTGCTGTGCTGCAAGCAATAATGAATTGGTGCAATGCTGGCGTTGGCACTGGCATTTTCGCAGGCAAGCCATTGCGCCAATTAAAGATTCTTGATACCTTCATGCAACGCAGTTTCAAATTTTTGAAACGCGCTTAATTTGCGCAGCGGCAAAAAATTGTCGATGCGCTCGGCAACCAGATGGCGGTGTTCATCTGGCCGAAATTTTTCCAGCCGCCTGCCAGATAGTCCACTGGCCAGTTTCAGTGCATCAAACAAAACCTGCTTGGGATCGGGCAAATTTTCCAGCGTGTGGATACGGCGAATCTTTAAGTCGATTTTGCCATTGGGATTGCCAGCAGCCGAACGGATCGCCTGTTCGTCCAGTAGCAACCATGCTTCTGTCATTCTGATCGGCACGATGGGAATATAGGCAATGCCCAAAGCACCGAGCTGCTCACGGTGGTCTTTTTTTCACGCTGAGTGGTCAATGGGGCAATGACTGGTTCATCCGTTAAAAAAGACAATAAATCCGCCTTCGAGATAACTGGCATGGGCTTTACCAGTGGCGACCCCATGGTGCGCCATGTGCCATTGAGACAGCAAAATTGGGCAACGGTTAAACCACGTTCTCGCACTGGCCGGGTAAGAATCAGGGTATCGTTCTTTAATGAACTAACGACGCTGGGCGAATGCGTATTAATGATGATCTGCCGCAATGGATTGTCTTTGGCATCCACCGCTTCATCAGGGTTGACCGCAATCGATTCCAGTAAATTGAGCATTGCAGGAATGCGCGACGGATGGATGCCATTTTCAGGTTCTTCAAGACAAATCAGGCGGCCAGCATCAGGATCGGCACTCAATATGGATAATGCCAAAAAACGCAATGTGCCATCAGACAAGGATCGGGCCGGGTGACTGACGCCGTCGCGGCTGGTTACCATCAACGTGTTGAGTCGTCGCCCTTCATCCTGATCAACGGCAACACTTTTTATATCGTTGATCAAATTGGATAATTGATTGGCAACGTAAGCTGCCGCATCCAGCCTTAACAAGGTTGCGGGCATATGCGCGCCGTTTGGGCTAACTTTCGATTCTGCGGCAAAATTGTCCGGCTGCCTTAATGCAGAAGGCTCCAATTGAAGTAGCGCCCAAGATTGCATTTCTCGACGAGCTGCCAACACGGTTGGGTGTGAATCAGTATTGATGCCGCCGAGAATTGTTTTTGGGGAAAATGCCGCTGGCACCTTAAATGGTCTGCCAGAACTGCCATCCTGGTGCAAATTAATAATCGGCTGGCCCTCTTCAATTTCGGTCGATATGAAATTCGTGGTGCGGCGACCGACAATAATGGAGTCGCGGAAGGGTTTGCTATGGGGAAATACTAACAGGCTTTTGGCGTTACCCTTTTGAATATAGCTCAACTCTTCTTTCACAATTTCGATGCGCTCTGAACTTGTGGCGCTTTTCGGCACAAATTTGAGTACCAGTGTGTACTTCAGAAAAGTCGTCGATGGGTTTGTTTTTCTGCCAAAATCATCAAGTACCTCTTGCGCCACAACGAAATCGCTTTCGAATGACATTTCTTGAGTTTGCCCCGCGTTATCGCGGTGAAAAATGGCTTGTAAATCGCCCGAGCGGCCAACCGGGTCGCGCACCCGTGCCGCTGCTTCGGTCAAGGAGAAATCGGTTAAGTCGCGCAAAAACATGATGGCATCAAATAAATTCGACTTGCCAACCCCATTGGTGCCCGCAATGCAGGTAAACGGGCCAAACGCAATTTCGGCGTTGGAAAGATTCTTGAAGCCATTTATTTTGAGCCGGACTAACATAGTATCATTGTGCCAATTGAATAAAAGGGATTTTGGAAAATGACCTTGTGCGGAAGGTATTTTCTTCCAGGAAATAATCGTGAACAATCACCGCAACCTGTCATGGTTCGGTGATTGTAACCCACTACCCGCTTGGCAGTACTACTTTAACCCTTAATTCCAGCTCCAGCTTTGCCCCCAACTATTTTGGCCATCCCACAAATGCGCATCCTGTCCATCCAGCGCGCCCCACCAGGCATCTTTGATATCCATCGCCTTGTTGGGGGCATGGGCCGGGCGCAAGGAATTGCCTGCGCCGCGCAACCAAACCTGGTTGGCTCCGCCAGTGCAATCCTGTAACAGAATTTGCGTGCCATTGGCCGTGCCGACACCATTGACGGCGACACAGCGGTTGGGGCTGGCCTTGCTGTGGATGCGGCCTTGTGCGTCTTGCCACCATTTTTGGGTTTCCGCACCATTGCACGACCATTGGTGTACCACCGCGTTGTTGTTGGTATTGCGCCCTTCCAGATCCAGACATTTACCCTTACCATTGACCAGCGTTTTCCATACCGGGGTTTCGGTCAGGCTGGTGCTTTCGATTTGCACACTCACATTGCCCGCGCCGTTTTGGCCGATTTGTCCGGTAGCCAGCGCAATAATCACGCCATTGTCGTTCACCACAAAACTGGTGGCCGCATTGCTGCCGCTAAAGGTGTGAACCAGGTTGCGCTTGCTATCAAAAATAAACAAGCTATCGCCCGCGCCTTGCAAGCTGGCCGAGACCGTCACTTTCACGGCGGCGGCACCTGCAATGCCCAGGGTCTGGAATAATTGCTGGTTGGCGGCATAATTGCCCGATGTCCATTGGGATGCCATGTCGGCATAGCTTTCCCATTTGCCTTCGTGCGCTTTGTCCGAGTAATTCAGCCACAGGGTTTGGCCGCCGCTGGCCGCCATCAGGTGCTGGTTGGTCCAGGCATTGACCGGTACGGAAAATCGATAGCCGGGGAATTCGCTCGCGCACTGGGCGCGCCCTTGCTCCCACGCGCCGCTGCCGCTGGTAACACGCCAATCGTCCAGCTGGTGGATACAAATAACAGTGCTGCAAAAGATAGAACTTTACCCACGAATTCTCCAATTGGTTGGTGGTTGAAAATAGTGAGCGCATGATACCTGAGCATGCTTGAGAAAGCCAGATGGATGGTAGACGGGCACTTCTAGTTCTGGCTGGCGGATGATGGCGCTGGCGGGAGCGCAAGCCCGGGTGAGGGCTTGCTCGGCTGCGGCATCGATACCGTCACCATCGGTCAAACCCATGCGGTGGCGTTGCTGACGCTATTACCGTGAATATGAAGGTGGTCAATGATTGGGGTGCCGGGCAGGTCGTCCCGATTCCTTTTTTTCAGCGACTCGATTATAATCCGGTGAAACATGGTGAACCGATGCGCGGTATTTTTCACGCAATGTTCAGCATTTAATGATAAATCACGGGCTTTAGTCTGGTCGTTTTGAGGAGATTTTGTGGCAACAATCAAAGACGTGGCCCGCCTGGCAGGGGTGGGTGTAGGGACAGCATCAAGAGCTATTTCCGGAAAAGGTTCGATTTCGCCACTGGCCGTGGCAAGGGTTCAATCTGCGGTGGCCGAGTTGAATTTTCATCCTTCCCAAATCGGACGTGCCTTATCTAACCGTTCTTTGGGCATGATAGGGGTGTTTGTGCCCGTCATTAGCGGCAGCTTTTATGCGCCCATCCTGCAACTGACCGATAACGAACTCTACGCCATTGGCCGCCATATGGTGTTGGTCACTGGCAGCGGCCATGGCGATATGCGCGCCCAAGCCAAGGAAGCGATTGATTCGCTGATTTTGCGCGGCTGTGACGGTATTCTGGTATTAAGCCATAGCTTGCTGGATGAAGATTTGATCGAGGTGCATCGCAAGTTTCCCAAAATCGCGATTCTGGGGCGTTATATCGAAGAACTGAGCGAGAATTGTTTTACCGTCGATGATCAGGAAGGCGGTTGTTTGGCGGCGCAAACCCTGCTCAAGCTGAAACCGGAGATGACCAGCTTGTTCTGCGCCAATGACGATATGGCCATGGGGGCGATGTGTTTCCTGCAGGAGAATGGCATCCGCATTCCGGAGGATGTGTCGGTGATCGGACATGATGACATCAAACTGGCTGCCTTTACCTCGCCACGCCTGACTTCCATTAACTTCCCGATTGAAACCATGACCCTGCAAAGCTTGCATTGGTTGCTCAACCAGTGTTATGGCTCTGGGCATAAGGTGCAACGCGAATTTCCGATCAGCTTTACGCTGCGCGCTTCGCTCGGGCCGGTGGCCGAGCGAAGCAGCGGAGCGGCTTAATTGTGTTTGAATGGCTTGGCAATCAGTCGGCGCTTGGCTTTGAATGCGCCATAGCGTTCATGCACCACTAGCTTCATTTGTTCCGGTGTGATGTTGACCTGGCCCGGCCAAAGCGGTTTGTCGCTAAACGCGATTAAACGATCGACATTTTTGCGCCAATAATCCAGGGTTAAATCTTTACGCTCTTTCAGGCGTAATTCGGCTTGCTCCAACAAAATCAGCACCAAACGGTTGAGGGTATCGACTTCATTCGCACTCAGGTAATTTTTTGCCACGCAGACATCGGCTTTGCGCACCTGCGCGCCTTCCCATACGGTCAGTGCCATGTTCGGCGCATTCGGGTTGGCGTGGGCTAAATTGACTGAGAGAATTATACTATGTTGCCCCAGGAAAAGCATCAATTATCTATGATTTTGTACAGTATTTTTCGCCAGGTTTGGGAGACTTAACCCATCACCGTGGTGCTGTTGGCACCGATAAAAACCTGGTTCGACAGGTAGTAATCGGTAATGGCATACATCACCAGTTCAGTGGTGCCGATGTTATGGGTCTGGTGCATGGCCCAGCGCGGCGCAAACACCGCTTCGCCTGCTTTGACGGGCACCCAATTGGTGCCCACTAACACTTCGCCCTCGCCTTGCAGCAGGCAAAACAGGGTTTCGTGGGCATGGCGGTGTAAGTTATTATATTTGCCGGGCGCAATGCGCACGATGCGCGGGTCCAGCGTTTGGCCGTCGCAGGGCAGGCGCGCGACAGAAAATTCTTGCCGGCGCTTGTCATCGCGTTCTGTCCGCAAACCCAGGCCGCTGGATAATTTCATCGCCACGCCCGGTTGCTCTTGCAAGCTGCGCTTGGCTTGAATTTTGTCGGTGAGCGCACTGATGCGGTTTTGGCGCAGGCCCTGGTAGGCATCGTCCAGCCAGCGTTGCAGCAGGGCCTGGGTGGCTTCGCTGGCGCTGTTGGGGAGCATGGCGGGCGCTGTGGGTATAACCGCAGCAAGCGCCGCTTCGCCAGTTTGTCGTTTTGCCAAGGCGCGTTGTAAGGCGCAATCGAATTGATACGCGGCAAAATCATGCACCAGCAAACTGACCGGGTCAGCCTGGGCCTGGCGTTGAATTTGCAATTCAAAATACAAGCAAAACGTGGGCAAGCGGCTCAAATCATCCGCCATTTCACTGGCCGCCGCGCGTGGCGTCGGTGCGCATAATGCATCAAGCGCGGGTAACAAGCTGGGCCAAGGGCGGGCATGGGGATTGGTTGCGGCCAACAGCGCGTAAGCCTGGTAACGTGCCTGTTCGGCATGTTGCAAGAGTGGGTAAAGATAGTGGTAATCCTCAGGCGTTGCCCAACCCGCTGCCAGCATGTGGAAAAGGGGATGCTGCCACATGGGCAAATCTGTCAGCGGTGTCGGTGTCATGATGGTTCCTTGAAAAAAAGCGCCTGCAAAATTAGCAAAAGCGTAGAAAAAACGGAGCAAAAGTGTATCAAAAGCACAGCAGGTTCGAAAAAATGGCGGCGTGCTACCGTGAATAATGGGGTGCGCAAGCTATATTGTAGTCCGGCTACCGCCCGGCGTAAATTTTTGCGGCAAGTTTTTACTCGGCACAGGCTGAAATCTGCCCATTTTACGGTAAAATCAGCGCTCTCCTGCGCCCACTTCTATTGAATAATATGTTTGATCTCTCCCAAGTTACCCCGGATGAATTGCCACTGTTGCAAGCAATGGCGGTGTTTGATGCGCCGATGATACAAGGCGTTCTTGCCGAGTTGTTGCAATCGATTCAACTCAAAACCAGCGCTGGACAAGCCTATCTGCCCGTTCGGGTGCGGGAGCTGTTGAATAGTTTGCTGGCAAAAAAGCTGGTCCAACCTCATCAAACCAATCAAACCCATGGTTATAGCGTCGTCGATGCAATTCAAATGCCAATTTTGTACGATTTGCAGCAGCAAGGCGCGCTGAAAGCCTGGGTGCGTAGCGTGCGGGAATTGCTTACCAAGCGCCAGGAATACCGTACTTGGGTCGCCGAACAGCCTGCATTTCGTGGTCGTGAAATGCTGTTTTCAGCGTTTTTGAATCATGTTGATGAGATGGCGGAGTGGCGCGTCAAGTTTTTTAATACCCCCGGCCATGATGGCATCCATACACCTGTGCGCGCTTTTTTTCGTAACGAAGAAGGCATGGCGCTGTTGGCCTCGCTGGACCCGAGAATCTCGGGCTTGTTGCTGGCAGATTTTTTGTATCTGTCGAGCCTCTCACTGGGTGATTGTCGCGCCGCCTATGGTTTTGCCTGCCTGCACGCCGAACAAAAATTTCGCGATTACCCTGTGTTGGCAAAACAATGTGCCTGGCAGGCACTGTTGCGCGGTGATCTCGCTATGCTGCCCAAATTTACTTCAGACCCGGAAGTGCATATTGAATTTGACCGTTTGATGGCCATTTTGCGCGGCGATTATGCTTTGGCTTGTGAATTAATCTACATTGAATTGAAGAGCCTGCGCACCAGTACGGGTAAGCGCAAAATTTTTATTCCCGGGATTGAAGGTATCTTGCATACCCTTGCCCAGTTGGCCGATGGTCAAGCCGCCAGCTTAAAGCGCGCCAAGGAACAAATCGATGATGGGGCCAAGTACGGTCATTTGGGGTATGAACTAATCCAACCCTTGCTGACGCATTTGCAAACCGGTGCGCCCTTGCAGGCACCGCGCATGGTTGGCGTACCCAAGCGCACGGTGGATGCTTTGTTTTGCGGCATCGCGCTGGTGTGGCAAGAATCTATCATGAGTACCCAGTTTCGGGAGTGTTTGCTCGCCATGCGCGCCAGCATGCAAGAATTGGGTTATATCTGGTTGGCGGCAGAACTCGACGTGCTGTTGCATCAGCAATTTGGTATCGAGCTGATCCTGCCCAATTGGCATCAGCAGCACCAGCTTAAGCCGCTGGTGCAGGCGCTGGCGCGTGAAGAGGGGTGGCAACGTGCGCTGGCGGCCCTGGCGCAGCTCAAGCCTGGTGCGACCAGTTCTACCCTGAGTGGTAGCGATGTGCGCATTGCCTGGCTGCTGGAATTGGGGCGCTATCAGGTGCATCTCGCGCCGCTGGAACAAAAAAAGAGTGCCAAGGGCATTTGGAGCAAAGGGCGGGCGGTGGCCTTGAAACGGCTGGCGCAAGAGCAAGCCAGTTTGCTGGGCATGAGCGATCAGGACAGGCGCATTGCCGCCTGCATTCACAAAAATTACGACGGCTATTATGGTGCCGCTGAATTTGAATTGCAGGTGGAAAAAGCGCTGCCGCATCTGGTGGGCCACGGTGCGGTGTATTGGCACGATGCGCCGGATGTGCGGATTGATGTCGATAAAGGCGATATTGCGCTGCTGCTAAAAGAGCAGGGCGGCCAAATCAGCTTGCAACTGGACCCACCACTCAATGCGGGTGAGTCGATGGTATGGCGCAAAACCACGCCCACCCGTGTCACCATTTTTACCGTCACGCCAGAAATAAAACAAATCGCCAGCATTGTGGGCGGCGGTTTATCGGTGCCTGGTAGCGCCAAGCCGCAACTGGTACAAGCGATTGCGGCGATTGCGCCGCATCTGGTGATTCATTCCGATTTGCCGGAACTGGCCAGCCATGTGGCCACCATCCCCGCCGACCCCACTTTGTATGCGCATTTGCTGCCGCTGCAAGAAGGCTTGCGCTTACAGATTTTGGTGCGGCCCCTGCCGGAAGGTGCCTGGTATCAACCGGGCAAGGGCAGTGCCAATATATTGGGTGAACAAGCCGGCAGCGCGGTGCAAGCCAGCCGTAATTTGAAGCAGGAAAAGGCCAGCCTGCAACAAGTGTTGAACGCCTGCCCTGCGCTGCAGGAAGCGGAACAAGAACGCGATCAAGACAGCGATCAAGGGATTGCTCAAGGGATTGCTCAAGGGCTTGATTCACCAGAACAAGAATGGCAATTGTCCGAGCCGGAAGCATGCCTGGAATTGCTGGCCGAACTCAAAGCCTTGCCCGCAGAAACACTGCAACTGGTGTGGCCGGAAGGTGAGCGTTTCCGTTTGGCGGGCAGCCGTTCATTGAAGCAAATGCGCATGGGCATCAAGCAGCAGGGCGATTGGTTTGTCGCCAGTGGCGAAATTACGCTGGACGATGGCCGCGTGCTGGCCCTGCGTGAACTATTGCAATTGGCCGCCAGCGCGCCGGGGCGGTTTTTGAAGCTGGGTGAAAATGATTATCTGGCCTTGACCGAGGCGTTTAAAAAGCGCTTGAATGAATTAAACGCCTTTGGTGAACCCGTCGGTAAAGACGGCGTGCGCATCAACCCGTTGGCCGCGCCAGCGCTGATGGAATTGGCGGGTGAAGTGGGCGAGTTGAAGGCCGACAGTGCCTGGCGTGCGCAAGTGAAAAAGCTGGATGGTTTGGCCGAATTTGTGCCCGTGTTACCCAACACCTTGCAAGCGGAGCTGCGTGATTATCAGCTTGACGGTTTTCAATGGCTGGCGCGGCTGGCGCATTGGGGCGTGGGCGCTTGTCTGGCGGACGATATGGGGCTGGGCAAAACCGTGCAGGCGCTGGCCTTGCTGCTGGCGCGTGCGGCCAAGGGGCCAGCCTTGGTGGTGGCCCCGATTTCGGTGGCGATGAACTGGCAAAGCGAAATCGCGCGCTTCGCGCCCACGCTACAGGTGCGCGCCTACCACCGCGAGCGCAATCTGGAGAATTTGGGGCCGTTTGATATCGTTATCACCAGTTATGGTTTGCTGCAATCCGAAAGCGAAGCCTTTGCGGCCATCCACTGGCATAGCGTGGTGTTGGATGAAGCGCAAGTAATTAAA
>JBKJLF010000073.1:0-12688 GCA_046597185.1 Burkholderiaceae bacterium
CGCGAAAAAGCGCAGGAAAAAGTGTTTTCTGATCTGGGCCGCTTCCGCGAATTAAAACGCAAAAACCCCGATCTGTTGATTGGCGTCGGCGGTTGCGTGGCTTCGCAAGAAGGCGAAGCCATCGTTAAACGCGCCCCCTATGTGGATTTGGTATTCGGCCCGCAAACCCTGCACCGCTTGCCCGCCTTGCTGGAAGGACGACGCCACAGCGGCGTGCCGCAAATCGATATCAGCTTTCCCGAAATAGAAAAATTCGACCATTTGCCGCCCGCCAAGGTCAGCGGTGCCAGCGCTTTTGTGTCGATTATGGAAGGTTGCAGCAAATACTGTAGTTATTGCGTGGTGCCTTACACCCGTGGCGAAGAAGTCTCGCGCCGCTTTGACGATGTGTTGGCCGAAGTGGCCGGTTTGGCCCAGCAAGGTGTGAAAGAAATCACCTTACTTGGGCAAAATGTTAACGCCTACCGGGGGGAAATGTCGGTTGATGGTGCCGACGGCACACCCGAAATTGCCGATTTTGCGCTCTTGATTGAATACGTGGCCGAGATTCCCGGCATTGAGCGCATCCGCTTTGTCACCAGCCACCCGAAAGAATTCACCCAACGCTTGATTGATGCCTACGCCAATATTCCCAAATTGGCCAATCATCTCTATTTACCGGCCCAACATGGCTCGGACAAAGTGCTGGCCGCCATGAAGCGCGGCTACACCTCGCTGGAATATAAATCGATTATTCGCCGCCTGCGCCAGGTGCGGCCCGATATTACCGTTTCGTCCGACTTTATTGTCGGCTTTCCCGGTGAAACCGAGGCCGATTTTGAAGCGATGATGAAACTGATCGATGATATCGGTTTTGACAACAGTTATAGCTTTGTATTTAGCCCACGCCCCGGCACCCCCGCCGCCAATTTGGCCGACGACACCCCAGCCGAAGTGAAATTGGCGCGCTTACAACGCTTACAGGCAAAAATCAATGCCAATATTCAAGCCATTAGCCACTCACAATTGGGCATAACACAGCGCATTTTGGTCGAAGGCCCATCCAAACGCGACCCTAATGAGTTACAAGGACGCAATGAAAACAACCGTGTGGTAAATTTTAATGCAGGGCCGAATCCATTACGATTAATCGGTCAATTAATTGATGTTAAAATCACCGATGTTCGGACTTATTCATTACGTGGCGAAATGATCACGCAAGATTAATTTTAAGATGCATATTTATAACATAAATCTATCTACCCCCAACATTTAACGATTTTTACGACAATTTGAAACCCAACGCGCCACATCAACCTTTGTATTTTGTTCCAGAGCCATTTGAAAATGGCCGTTTGGCGCATTTGTGCGGCCCGCTGGATGAAAATTTACGCCAAATTTCATCGGCACTGGATGTCACCCTGTTCCGGCGCGGCGAAAAATTCATTATTAGCGG
The DNA here is from genome assembly GCA_046597185.1 of Burkholderiaceae bacterium. Taxonomy (GTDB): domain Bacteria; phylum Pseudomonadota; class Gammaproteobacteria; order Burkholderiales; family Burkholderiaceae_D; genus CAMBDR01. Next base: position 1,436 of record JBKJLF010000073.1, read on the forward strand.
CCATAAAGCCGAACGCGCGGTCAAAATTCTCGAACACTTTTATGCCTGTGCCGACAAACCGATCGGGGTTGAAGAAATTCAACTCGCGCTGGTTGAACAAAGAGCGGTGCTGGATACCCTCAACGCCAGCCACGGCGCGCCCGCTGCCAGCGACTTGGCCGAGCAAGCCCGCTTGGCCCAAGCCATGGCCGAAACTGCCGCTGCCGAAGTGGCGAGCAGCCCCTTGCTGAAAACCCGGCGCAACGATTTGCGCGGCCGCACCCCGCACCAGGTGCAATATTTAAAAGCCATTTTGGAACACGATATCAGCTTTGGAGTTGGCCCGGCAGGTACCGGCAAAACCTATCTGGCGGTGGCCTGCGCGGTGGACGCGCTGGAGCGTGATGCCGTCAAACGCATTATTTTGACCCGCCCTGCAGTGGAAGCGGGTGAACGGCTGGGCTTTTTACCGGGCGATCTGGCGCAAAAAGTAGACCCCTATTTGCGCCCGCTGTACGATGCGCTATACGATTTACTAGGTTTTGACCGTACCCAAAAAATGTTTGAAAAACAAATGATTGAAGTCGCGCCGCTGGCGTATATGCGTGGCCGCACCCTCAACCATGCGTTTATTATTCTCGATGAAGCGCAAAGTACCACCACCGAACAAATGAAGATGTTTTTAACCCGCATCGGTTTTGGTAGCCGCGCCGTCATTACTGGCGACGTGACCCAAATCGATTTACAACGTGGGCAAAAGTCGGGCTTGATCGATGCCCTCAAAGTACTGAAAGACGTGCGCGGTATTGCCTTCACCCATTTTTCCAGTGCCGACGTGGTGCGCCATCCGCTGGTAGCGCGCATTGTCGATGCCTATGAAGCCCATAGCGCACTCGAACACGAATCCAGCAGCCACCCCTTGCCGCCACCCACGCGCTTGCACTATGCCAGAAAAAAATAAACTCTCGCTCTCGGTACAATATCCCGACCCCCGGCTACGCGCCGAGCTGGGCCGCCCACTGCTGCGGCGCTGGGTGCAGGCTGCGCTAATGGGGCCGGCCGAGTTGACCTTGCGCTTTGTCGATGCGGCCGAAGGCCAGGCTCTGAATCGCGATTATCGCGACAAAGACTATGCAACCAATGTACTCACCTTTGCCTACAGCGAAGATGAAGCGGACGCGGCCAACCAGGGTGACAGGGATGTCTGCCGGGCCGACATCATCTTGTGTACCGATATTTTGCAACAGGAAGCGCACAACCAAAAGAAAAGCTTGCTGGCACACAGCGCCCACCTGATCGTGCACGGGGTCTTGCATGCGCAAGGCTTTGATCATGAAACCGATGCCGAGGCAGAAGAAATGGAACAAGAAGAAATCCGCATCCTGGCGCGCCTGGGTTTTGCCAACCCCTACCTCGAAGCGGATTAAACCACCATGCTAGACGGCAACCTGTCCCTGATCACCCCCGAAGGCATCCGCCTGCGCTTAACCCCGGCTGGCCCCACGGTACGTGCGTTTGCCTGGGTGATTGACCTGTTGGTATGGTGCGCTATCCTCATCGTGCTTTCGATGCTGTCAGCGCTCTTGTCTTCCACCGTGGGCGATAGCAAAACCACCTCGGGCTTTATGTTGATTGGTATGTTCGTCAGCTATTGGGGCTACCCCATATTGTGTGAAGTGTATTGGCGCGGTGCCACCGTTGGCAAGCGCGCCATGGGCATTAAGGTGGTACGCAGCGACGGCTTGCCGGTAGGCTGGCGCGAATCGGTGCTGCGCAACCTGTTGCTGGTCGCCGATTTTTTACCCGCCTTATATGTCACCGGTTTGGTGTGCATGCTGAGCGATACCCAATTTCGCCGCCTCGGCGATTGGGTGGCTGGCACCCAGGTGATTTACGTTGAAAAAGTCAACCAACGCGGCGTGCCCAACACCACCCCGCCCCAACCCTTGCCGTTTGCCCTGACACCACAACAACAAAGCGCGCTGGTCGATTTATTTGAACGCGAACCCACCCTGCCCATCGCCCGCCTGATTGAATTGGGCACCATTGCCCAACCGCTAACCCAGCGCGAAGGCACCGAATCGGTGAAACAAATGCGCGCCTATGTCGCCGGGATATTGCAATGAAACAAAGCCAATTTGAAAGCGAAAACAGCGCGCTGTGGCAAGAAATTGAAGCCTTGTTGGGCAACAAGGCGGGCAACAAGGCTGCCAATAAAGCCGCCAATAAAGCCACCAACAGCGCAGGCAACAGCGCCCCGGATCGCACCCAATTACCCACGCTGTATCGGCGTTTATGCCAGAATCTGGCCTTATCAGGGCAACGCGGCTATTCACCCCAACTGACGCAATATTTGCATCGCCTGGTACTGGACTGCCATCAACTGTTTTATGGTGCAGCAGTGGAACGGCCATTCACCCTGCACCAATGGCTGGGAGTAGAATTTCCGCGCCGGGTGCGGCAAGAATGGCGCTTGTTTTTATTCGTCAATCTCTTGTTTTGGGGGGTGGCCCTGATAGTGGGCTTAATGGTTTGGAGTAACCCGGATTGGGCTTACAGCTTTGCCTCGGCCAAAGAGCTCGAAGGCATGCGCGACATGTATAAACCGCACCCCAGCCGAATGGGGCGCGGTGGTAGCGGCGGCGATATTCAGATGTTCGGCTTTTATATCTGGAATAACGTCTCGATTTGCTTTCGCACCTTCGCCGGTGGCTTGTTTGGCGGCCTTCCCGCCTTGATCAGCGTCGGCTTTAACGCCATTAACTTGGGCGTGGTGGCGGCCTGGCTCAGTCTGGACGATAGCACCCGCCTCAATTTCTGGTCGTTCGTGGTCACCCATTCCAGCTTTGAAGTGACCGGTTTGCTGTTGGCGGGCCTGGCTGGTATGCGCATGGGCATGGCCCTGATCAAACCGGGCCGCATGACGCGTCGGCAAGCGCTCAGTTACACTGGCGAATATGTGTTTCCCATCGTGGTGGGTGCCGCCATTCTAACCCTGGTGGCGGCATTTTTTGAAGGCTTTTGGTCGGCCAGTGGTGCCGCGCCGATGGTGAAATTCGTGGTCGGTGGCGTGTGCTGGAGCATCGTTATCCTGTTTTTCAGCGTGGCCGGGCGGAGACCTTAATGCAAATCGACAAACTGGTTTTGGATTTGCGCCCGCGCAGCAATTATCAGGCGCTGGATCTTGGCTTTTCTTTGCTGCGGCTGGCAGCGGCCCAAACGTATTTGAGCTTTTTGGCGCTGTGGCTCCCCTTAATGGCCTTGCTCACGCTCCTCGCTTGCTTAAGCCCAAGCAATAGTCCCTGGCTGTTTATCGTTGCATGGTGGTTGCGCCCGCTGCTGGAGCGCGCGCCATTATATGTGTTATCGCGTGCCGTGTTTGGTGAAAAAGTGGCTTGGCAAGCTGCGGTATTGGCCTGGCCAAGTCAACTCGCTGGCGGCTGGTTTTATTTAATGGCCTTGCGCCCGTTTTTAATCTCGCGTTGCCTGGGTCAACCGATTTGGCAACTCGAAGGCGCACGCGGCAAAACCGCACGCGAACGCTATATGGTGATTAGCCGCCAAGGTGCGGGCACCAGTGCCGGCTGGTTTGGTCTGGCTTGCGTGCATTTTGAAGCCGTTTTGCAATTTGGCCTGATCGCCCTGATTGGCTTGTTTTTTAGTGACAATGATTGGGTCAACCCGTTTGCCCTGTTTTTAACACTGGAGAAAAATGTCACCTCCCTCTCCGGCATTTTGCTCACCTATGGTTTGTACACCCTTTCCGGCGCGGTGATTGCGCCGATTTATACCGCAGGCGGTTTAACCCTGTACCTGAACCGCCGCGCCACATTGGAAGCCTGGGATATTGAATTGGTTCTGCGCCAGATTCAGCCGCCTAGCCAAGGCAGTGGCGCGCAACCAAACAAAAGCGCTGGCCGCACCCTGGCCTGGTTTGTGCCGCTGATACTGCCGCTGCTACTGCTATTGCCGCTCACGCCCCAACCTGCCCAAGCAGCACCCTCAGCAGCAGCATCAACATCCGCATCAGCATCAGCGCAAGCCAAGTCCAGCCAAGCGCCATCCAATTGCAGCGCGCCGGAGTACTGGACCAACCCGGAAACCGGACGCAGCCCCGATCATGATGCCAAACAAAGCGCATTGCGCCAGGAAGTGCGCACTATTTACAACGATGCCGATTTGCGCAGCTACGAGTGCAAATCATCATGGCAAATCAAGCCCGACCTGGTCAATCTGGATTGGCTCAAAGACAAAAAGAAAGAAGAGCGCAAACCAGGCAAACCATGGTTTGGCCTGGGGCTATTGGGTGCCGATATGATAAAAATCGCGATTATTGTGGCCGCTTTGTCGCTCTTGATTTTTATCATTTATCGCTATCGCGATCAATTTGGAAAATGGCTACCGCAAACCAAAGCCGCTGCCGCGACCGAAGTGGGCGGGCTGGATATTCGCCCCGAGAGTTTGCCCAAATCGGTGACCAATACGGTAAAAAAATTATGGCAGGAACAACAGCGCCGCGCCGCGCTGGCTTTGCTGTATCGCGCCACGCTCTCGCGCCTGGTGAGCGAGCATGGCCTGCATATTTCACGCGGCGCAACAGAGGGTGATTGCTTGCGTATTGCGCTCAGCGAGCGCGAGCAATTAGGCGCTACCTGCTGGCAAATCACCCAGGACAGCACCGCCTTATGGCTGCGCGCAGCCTATGGCGAACACTGGCCCGAGACCGATCAAGTGTTGGCCGCCTGCAGCCGCTGGGATCTGGCTTTTGGCGCTAGCCATGGCGAGCGGGAGGCTGCATGAAACTAAGTTCCAGCGAAATCACCAAACTGGCGCTCTGGGCCTGCCTGTTTGCCCTGTTGGGCTGGCTTTGGTGGTATTGCTTTGAAAAGCGCGTGAGCGCGGTGCCAACGGTTTCCAAGGCGGCCAAAGAAAACACTTTTTTGGGTGCCAGCCGCCTGCTGAAAAAGTACGACTATCGCGTCAAAACCATCCTCAATCTGGAAGCCGCGCTGGATCACCCCTTACCCAAAGGCACACTGTATTTGCGCAACATGGGCGGCACCATCGAACCCAAGCAAACCACGGTTTTAATGAACTGGGTTGAACAAGGCAATACCCTGATCTATCAACCACGTTGGACTGGCAAAAGCATCACCGCAGACTTGTCGCGGCGTTGCGCCCAAAGCCCCTTGCAATTGAGCGACGATATCAATGGCAAAATAAAGGATGACGAGGATGACGAGGATGATCAGGCTGAGCAGTCTGATCAACCCGCCAGCCAAAAATCGGGCTCAGGAGAATCGAGTGCTAAATCAAGTGCTGAATCGAGTGCGGACGAAAAAGATGAGGCGGAAGGCGAGGCAAAAGATGACAAAAATGATGCCAAAAAAGATAAGAACAAGGATGATGACGAGGACGATACGCCCCGGCTTGCAATCGACCCGCTTCCCAGAACCCGCTTAAGCAGCGGCAGCCTCGATCCGATTTCGAAACTGCTCGGCATTGAATTGCGGAGAGTATCATATAGCGCAATCAAACCGGAAAGCAAATCGGCAAGCAACCCGGAAGAGGATAAAAAACCCGAGCCCGCCAAGGCTTTAAAGAAATTACGCAAGAAAAAAACTACCACCTGCCCGGCCGAAGTGCAGTGGCCCAATACCAACTATGCGCTGCAAATGGATCACGACAACTTACGCCTGTTCAGTAACAATGATGACAAGCTGATGTTAGCCGACCAATCCGGCCAGGCCCTGCGCATTTACCAACAAGGCCAAGGGCATATTGTGGTACTGGCAGAAGATTATTTTCAAAACGCGGAACTGGCGTATTTCGACCATGCCGAAGTGTTGCTGAAAATAATGGGTTTGCAAGCCGAGCGCACCGTCCTGGTGATCCAACATTTAAAACACGAAGCCTGGTACGAAAAACTGTGGAATCACTTTTATCTGGCGCTCAGTGCCTGCGCACTGGGTTTGCTGCTATTGCTGTGGATTAGCGTACGGCGCTTTGGCGCGGTCTACCCTATCCCCGAACCAAATCGGCGCGCCTTGCTGGAACATATTGACGCCAGCAGCCGTTGGCTGTGGCAAGTGCCGGGTGGGCGCGATATTTTGCTCAATGCCGCCCGCTCGCTCACCCTCAAAGTATTGCAACGGCGCGCGCCTGCGATCATGCGCTTAAGCCAAACTGAACAAATTGCGCAATTGAGCGAAATTTGCTCGATCAATCGGCCCGACCTGGTGCTGGCGCTGTCGAGCGGCGTTGCGCCCACCCCCTTACTCTTTATCCGCCAAATCAAAACCCTACAACGATTGAGAAAACATTATGAGCGATAGTCCCGAAATACGGTCAGACCTGCGGCCCGAAATAAGCCCGATTCCCGCCGAGCGCTTACAACAAGCCATCGACATCGTCACCCGCATGCGCAGCGAAATCCAGCGCGCCTTTATTGGGCAGCAAAAAGTATTGGAACAAGTGCTGGCCTGTTGCCTGGCGGGCGGCCATGTGCTGCTGGAAGGGGTGCCGGGCCTTGGCAAAACCTTGCTGGTGAACGCACTGGCCAAGACTTTTTCCGGGCAGTTTTCGCGCATTCAATTCACGCCCGATTTAATGCCAGCCGACGTGATGGGGCATGCCGTGTTCGACATGAAAAACCAAACCTTCAGCGTGCGCAAAGGGCCGGTATTTACCCACTTGTTGCTGGCCGATGAAATCAACCGCGCCCCCGCCAAAACCCAATCTTCGCTGCTGGAAGTGATGCAAGAGCGGCAAGTAACGATTGAAGGCGAATCGCACCGTCTGGCTTCGCCGTTTATGGTACTGGCGACACAAAACCCGCTGGAAAACGAAGGCACTTATCCGCTACCGGAGGCGCAACTGGATCGTTTCCTGATCAAAGTCTATATCGAATACCCAAGCGAAGCCGAAGAAAACGCAATGCTGCAACTCACCACCCGCAACCGCGTTGGCGATGGCCTGGACGTGGCGCAAGTGGCGACCCTGATCAAGCCGGAAACCATTGTCACGCTGCAGCAGATGGTGGCGCAAATCCGGGTCGATGACGCGGTGGCCAATTATGCAGTGCGTCTGGTGCGCGCCACGCGCGACTGGCCCGGTTTGGCCATTGGTGCCGGTCCGCGTGGCTCAATTGCGCTGGTGCGGATAGCGCGCCCGATGGCCCTGATGGCCGGGCGCGATTATGTCACCCCGGACGACATCAAACAAGCTGCCTTGCCGGTGTTGCGGCACCGGGTGGCACTGGCTGCTGAAAGTGAACTCGATGGTTTAACCAGCGACGACTTACTGAAGCAATTAATCGAACAAATCGCAGCGCCGCGCGCATGATACCCTCACGCCTCTTCCTGTATTGCGTCGGGCTACTTGCGGTACTCGGTGCGCTGGCCGGAATCTGGCCCGGTTCCGGCCTGGCCCTGTGGTGGCAAGCCAGTTTGGCCACCCTGATTCTGGCGGCCTTGCTGGATGCCTTTATCTGGCGCAAAGCACCGTCCTTGCGCATCGAGCGCCACATGCCCAATGTCTGGCCGGTGGCGCTTTGGAATCAGGTGCGCCTGACTTTGCATAATGAAGACAAACGCATCCTCGTGCTACAAACCATCGACGCCTACCCCGGCACCTGGGAGATGGAACATTTGCCCCACACCAGCCGCGTCCAGCCCGGAGCCTATGTCAGCTTTCAATATCGGCTGCGCCCACCCCGGCGCGGCAATGAGCGCTTTGAAGCGCCGTATGTACGAATCGCCAGCGGTTTGCGCCTGTGGTGGTTTTTACACCGGATCGGCCCGGAGCAAAGCGTGAAAGTGTTCCCAGATTATTCCAAACTGTTGGGCCAGCAATTATCGGCCACCGACCGACGCGCCCCGACCCTGGGTTCGATCCGCAAGCGGCGGCGCGGCGAAGGCACCGACTTTCGCCAACTGCGCGAATACCGCCAAGGCGACAGCATGCGCTCCATCGACTGGAAAGCCACCGCGCGCCAACTCAAACCCATCACCCGCGAATACCAGGAAGAGCGCGACCAGCAAGTAGTATTTTTACTCGATACTGGCCGCCGCATGTTGGCCCAAGATGAAAGCGGCAGCCATTTTGATCACGCCTTGAATGCCGTGTTGACGCTCAGCTTCATTGCACAAAAACAGGGCGATGCGATTGGTTTGATGAATTTTGGTGGCAGCTCGCGCTGGCTTAGCCCGCAAAAAGGGCGCGCCGGGCTGGATCGTTTATTGAGTGGCATCTACGATTTATACCCACAAGAAGTCGCGCCGGACTACCCGCAGGCGGCCAGCATGTTGCTCACGCGCTTAACCAAACGCGCTTTCGTGGTATTGATTACCAATGTGCGCGATGAAGACGATAAGGCGTTGAAAAGCGCCTGTGATTTACTTTCCACACGGCATCTGGTGATGTGTGCCAGCTTGCGCGAAAAAGCGCTGGATCAAGCACTCGATGCGCCAGTACAACAGTTTTCCGATGCCTTGCGCGTGGCTGCCACCGCTCATTATTTGCAATTGCGGCAAGATGCGATTAAACGCCTGGGAATCCGCGCCAGCCACCTGATCGACATCACGCCAGAGCATTTAAGTATGACGCTGGTGAAGCGCTATTGGGACATCAAAGAAAGTGGCCAATTATGACCGTAAAATTAATTTCTACGCAAGGCACAGTTTTGGTGTATGCTATCGAACATCGTAACAACGGCTTTTAGCCCCTATGCCTGAGTATCCTGAGTATCCTGGTAACGTCAAACCGGACGTTAAATCCCACCGTTCCCTATTTGAACGGCTAACCGCCTTGATTTCTCCCGAGCCGGAGAATCGCGCCGAACTGCTCGAAGTGCTGCACGACGCGCACGAGCGCAACCTGCTCGATGCTGACGCCTTATCGATGATCGAAGGCGTATTTCAGGTGTCCGAATTGTCGGCGCGCGACATCATGGTGCCGCGCTCGCAAATGGACGTGATCGACCTGACCAAGCCGATTGAAGAATGGCTGCCCAGTGTGCTTTCCACCGCGCACTCACGCTTTCCGGCCATTGAAGGCGACCGCGACCGCATCGTTGGCATCTTACTGGCCAAAGACTTATTGCGCTACTATGCCGAAGAAACCTTTGACGTGCGCGACATGCTGCGCCCGGCGGTATTTATTCCCGAATCCAAACGTCTGAATATTTTATTGCGCGACTTTCGCGCCAACCACAATCACATGGCGATTGTGGTGGATGAATATGGCGGCGTGGCCGGCTTGATCACGATTGAAGACGTACTCGAACAAATCGTTGGCGATATCGAAGACGAATACGATTTCGATGAAGAGGAAGACAATATCGTAGCCGTGAATGCCGGGCAATACGGCCCCAAATGGCGCGTCAAGGCACTCACCGAGCTGGAGCAATTCAATGACATAATCGGTGCCAGTTTTGCCGATGACGATGTCGATACCATAGGTGGTTTGGTCACCAATCATTTGGGGCGCATGCCGCACAAGAGTGATCGCTTCGATATCGGCAATTTGCGCTTTGAAGTGTTGCGCGCCGATGCGCGCCAAATTCATGTTTTGCTGGTCGAAAAAGTCCCGGTCGAAACCACCCCATGAACTTTGTACTGCGTCAGCCCTTGATGATTCAAGGGCTAATTTGTCTTTTAGTGGGTGCGGCCAATCTGCTCGCCTTTGCGCCGTTTGGGGCGTGGCCCCTGCAAATCATCAGTTTGGCCTGGCTATTTCACTTAAGCCTGCTTGAGCACGCCGCCCCGCTCAAGCGCCATTTTTGGCGCGCCTGGGCTTTCGGTCTGGGTTGGACTGGTTGCGGCATGTATTGGCTCTACATTACCATGTACCATTACGCCCACTTACCGCTGTGGATGGCGAGCAGTGCCGTATTTTTGCTGGCCAGTTTTTATCTGGCACCGTTTACCGCCATCGCCATTTGCCTCAGCATTTACCTGCGCCGACGTTGGAGTTTGAGCCTGCTGCTCACGGCGCTGTGCGTGCTGCCCGCCCTGTGGGGCTTGACGGAATGGATGCGCGGCTGGTTGCTCACCGGTTTGCCCTGGGTGGTATCGGGTTATGCGCACAACACCAGCCCGCTGGCCGGTTTTGCCCCCATCGTTGGTGTGTATGGGATTGGCGCGATTGCCGCCTTGGCTGCCGCCGCGCTGGCTGCGGCCCTGCTTTGCGCAGGACAATCCAGCAAGCCTGTGCAGGCCCGGGTTGCCGCCTTATTCGCCACCTTATTCGGGTTGGGTGCCCTACTGCAAACCATACCCTGGAGTCAGCCGCTGGGCAAACCGATTTCGGTGCGGCTATTGCAGGGCAATGTTGAGCAAGATACCAAATTCGACCCCGCGCGCCGGGCTGAGTCACGGGCTTTATATCAAAACTTCATCGAAGCCGAGCCAGCCGACCTGATTGCCACACCCGAAACCGCCTTGCCGCTCTTCATCCACCAGGTGCCGCCCGAGTATCTGCAACGCATGCAGCGCTATGCACAGCAAAACCAAAGCCATATCGCGATAGGATTATTAATTGCCGATGGCCCCGCGCTGTACACCAATAGCCTGATAGGCATTAGCCCGCAAACCGATTCCCTTTACCGCTACAACAAAAGCCACCTGGTGCCCTTTGGCGAATTTGTGCCGACCGGCTTTCATTGGTTTGTCACCATGCTGGGCATACCGATGAGCGACCAAACCCCCGGCAAGCCGTGGCAACGTGCCTGGCAAATCAAGGATCAAGCGGTACTGCCGAATATTTGTTTTGACGATTTATTTGGCGAAGAAATCGCGCATCACATGGGTGCGAGCGAGGCAGCGGGCGCGCCCACGCCGAGCATTTTATTGAATGTATCGAATCTGGCCTGGTTTGATGATTCGCTGGCCTTGGCGCAGCATTTGCAAATCTCACAAATGCGCGCCATCGAAACCGCGCGCCCGATGTTGCGCGCCACCAATACCGGGGCCACCGCCGTTATTTTACCCGACGGCAAAGTTCAGACGCAATTGCCGATTCTGGTCAAGGACAGCATCAAGGCCCAGGTGCAAGGGATGCAGGGTAAAACCCCGTATGTGCGCTTTGGCAATGGCATCATGTTGTGCGCCGTCAGCCTGGCGTTGCTCCTGGCCTGGAGCCGCAGCCAATTAATCATAGGACTTACGCAAAAACATCATAAATGTAACAGTTTGCAAGCATAAAAATTTAAAGGCATTTGTTTTTGAGTAAAGTACGGGCATGAAAATACGCCCAACCCATAGGCCTATGCAC
>JBKJLF010000022.1:0-2699 GCA_046597185.1 Burkholderiaceae bacterium
GTGCGAATGGCAAAATCAGCCTCAAGGGTTTGCCAGGTTATACCCAAATATTATTGGATGGACAGCCAACTACAGGAAGCACTGATCCTCTGAAAATGGACCCTTCTTTGGTAGACCGTGTGGAAATTATCCATAGCGCAAGTGCTGATTCTGGTGCATTTGGCTTGGCTGGCACAATCAATGTTGTCACACGCAATCGGCGCAAGACTTTACCCAAACAAGTCAACCTTGATATTGGCACAAATGGCCTTGGCGGCAAGGGCGGTGTGACCTTGCAAACTGGCTGGCGTGAACCCACTGGCACAGTTTTTAATATTAGTGCGCAAGCCAAAAAAGAACGTTCAGGCCAGGATGGCAATGCAATATGGGCATGGGCAAACTACAATGGCATGAGTGGCATCAGCACCGAATCAACAGCCAGCAGTTTTTTTGTGCAAAATGTTTCCGTCTCACCCTCACTAACATTGAAGCCAACCCAAGTGGACGAGTTACAGTTTAGGGCGTCGTTGACTTCTTCCAAGCTAGGCCAGGATGATAGCAGTACATTAACCAGCGGTACGCCATTTGTGGATGGAGGCATTCGGCCTTATTCAACCACATTCACGGATTTGAGCAAAGTTGACGTTGCGTCAGTTAATAATCAATGGCGTCATAAATTAGCCAATGGTGGTAACTGGACAGCACAAATCGATCTATCTCAAGAACAGCATAAGCAAAACAGGGATGCCAACACGGTATTCTCGCCAAATTTGTTAACTCAACTCAATGTTGCTGAGGATGCCGTCAAGAATTTTTTAAATGGCCGATGGCAGCTCGCTCTGGCTAACCATGATGGGCATAAAGTACAATTTGCACTCTCGTCGCGCTTGGTAAGCCAAACGACCGATCATGCCACCGTGATCAACGGCATCAGCGAAACGGGTGATCAATTGGGGCCTTATCGGGCGCAGTTAAGGTCATTGGATAGCGCCGCATGGCTACAAGATGACTGGAAAGTATCCGAGACTCTGGCCATTAAATTGGGTTGGCGACAAGAGCGGCGCATCGCTCGCTTTGAGTCTGGTGAAATACAATCCAGGCTTGCCGCCAATTTGTCAGCCCCCTCATTGAACCTTGCCTGGAAACTCGACCCCGAAGGCGAGCGAACCATTACGTTTGGCCTGGCGCGAAGTTTTTCAACCATTGGCCCGGCGATGTTGAACCCGCGCCCCAATATTGCTGGCACCAGTTTATGCACCAAAAATGCCGGGTGCGGTGCGAATGACCCTAACACACCAGACCGGGTTGGTAACCCCGCACTCAAATACGAAAATGGCTGGGGCCTTGATTTCTCGCTGGAAAACGAATTTGGCAAAGAAAGTTTATGGAGCTTGCGCGGATATGGCCGCCGGATAAGCGATACCTTTGCCTGGCTTACCACACTTGAGGTAGTGTCTTGGGCCAGCGTGCCGCGCTGGGTGTATCGCCCACGCAATTTGGGTAACGCGAGCGCGTATGGCATCACGCTTGGGATGGATACCCAATTGAGTGACTGGATGGAGAAAGCGCCCAATCTTGGCATCAACGCCAGTTTGCAATGGAACCAATCCAAAATCAGTACCCTACCTGGCCCGGACAATCGGCTGGAGGGGCAGCAACCTTGGTCTGGCCGGATGGCGCTTAGTTATAAGGTAAGCGATAAGCCGCTCGAATTACAGGCAGACCTGTTGTTTAACCCGGCGAACTGGTGGCAGGCATCAAATGATCGGCGGATTTACACCGATACCTACAGAACGGTTTCCACCAAAGCGATATGGACTTTTTCGCCGCAAAGCAAGCTGATTGTTTCGCTGCAGGATTTGCTGGCATCCAATAATCGGAAGCTGACGCAATTTGCGGGTGACCCTGCGGTGCAAACGTCTTCCAACCAGTTTTCGCGCACTACGCTTTCGGTGCGGTTTGAGTCGCGGTTTGAGTAGATCGGGTTGGTTATTAATTTTTTAATTGGAACATCGTATGAGCCTAAAACAAAATTTGAAATCAATGGCGATCAACGTCGCCACCATTGCGCTTGCAATTGCCATCGGCTTGCCGATTGGCATTGCACTAATGCGGCACTTTAACCCCGGCGCTGCCCCGCCAGGGCCAATTGCCTCGGCAAGCGATACGGCAAATCTTGTTTTTAAAGATAGTTCGACCGATTTGGTACTCTTCGCCTCTACTACCTGTGAATACTGTAAGGCTGGCATCCAATTTCTTGATAAGTCAGGTGCCAACTATAAAGTTTATTACATCGATCAAGACGCGCAAGCGAAAAAGACCTATGAATCAATGAAAACCAAGGGGGTGCCGGTCTTAATCTCGAAACAGCAATACATCATTGGCTTTAGCGAGGAAGTATGGGGCCGTTTTTTAGGCAAGGCTGATTCCAAATCATCAGAGGTTGGCGCTAAAGGTTCTTGAAGTTTTGTGCATGATGAATGTGCCGCACTCGTAACGCGCGCAGTTGGCGCGCGAAGGTGGTTAATTCTTTTGGTACAGAGCGGGCAATTGCTCCTGCTTCAGCAACAATTTCAAAAAGCTAATCAGGCCCCCTAATAAGCCTGATCTTTACCCAGATCCCGCCCGGCTGGACACGGGTACTTGTGTCGCATCCCTCATGACGCGCCACATCACGACAATGTCATCAAGACGTTGCAACCCAAGCCAAAGTGTCTGTG
>JBKJLF010000474.1:0-8324 GCA_046597185.1 Burkholderiaceae bacterium
GAAGCATCCGGCTGGAAGATTATTTTTGAAGCCAATATTTAAGGAATGATAATGCGAACATTTTCTACCCGACGCACCCTGTTGACACTGGCCGCCTATCTGTGCGCCAGCCCGGTTTTTGCTGCCGATGAGTCTGCCTCGGCCAGCGCCGCCGCCAGCGCTTCCGTTACACCCAGCGCGCCTGCCAAACCTGGCCCCAAGGTTTTATTGAAAACCAATATGGGTGAAATCGTACTCGAACTCAATCCCGAAAAAGCCCCAAAAACCAGCGCCAACTTCATCAAATACGTGAAAAAAGGGTTTTACAGCGGCACCATTTTCCACCGCGTCATCCCCACGTTTATGATTCAGGGCGGTGGCTTTGATAAAAACATGACGCAAAAGCCGGTGGAGTCGCCGGTCCAGAACGAAGCCGCCAATGGCTTGACCAATGATCAATACACGGTCGCGATGGCGCGCACCGGTGACCCGCATTCGGCCAGTTCGCAATTTTTCATCAATGTGCAGGACAACAGCTTTTTAAATTATCCGGGGCGCGATGGTTGGGGCTATTGCGTGTTTGGCAAAGTCATCAAAGGGATGGAAGTGGTCGATAAAATGAAAGGCGTCGCCACCAGCAATGCCGGGCCGCATCAAAACGTCCCGGTCGAGCCTGTGTTGATTGAAAGCGCCAGCTTGTTACCCTAAAAACAGATGTACCGGGATTGAGCACGAACAGATATACGTAAACTACTCTGTTGATATCATCCACCGCAATCATTTTTTATTCTCGCTCTTATTTTTACTTATTTAAAGGACTATCATGGCAGTTTTAATTACCACCAACCACGGCAATATCACGCTTGACCTGGACGCCGAAAAAGCACCGAAAACGGTTGCAAACTTTCTGGCCTATGCCGATAAAAAGCATTTCGATGGCACCATTTTTCATCGCGTGATCAAGGGTTTCATGATTCAAGGCGGCGGCTTTGCTCCCGGCATGAAACAAATTCCAACCAGTGCCACGGTGGAAAACGAAGCCAAAAACGGCTTGAAAAACGATCACTACACGGTGGCGATGGCGCGCACCAGCGACCCGCATTCGGCATCGGCGCAGTTCTTTATCAATACCGCTGATAATGGCTTTTTAAATTATCCAGGTCAAGACGGTTGGGGTTATTGCGTATTTGGCAAAGTCACGGCGGGCACCGAAGTGGTGGATGCCATCGCAGGCGTCAAGACCAGCCGTGGCGGCATGCATGCGGACGTACCAGTCGAAGATGTCATCATCGAAAAAGTCGAAATCATCTGATCCCGACCACCACACCCGCACACCATCATGCCCTCATTTACACCGCTGGCCAGCGCCCCGTTGGCCTTGTTTATATCCGACTTGCATTTGCAAGGCTCGCAACCACGCACGCTGGCGGCGTTTTTCACGTTTTTACAGCAATATGGCAGCAAAACCGAAGCCCTGTATTTACTCGGCGATTTATTTGAATACTGGGCTGGTGATGACGATATCACCGACCCCTGCAACCATGGCGTGGTCAAAGCCTTGCGTGCGCTTTCCAATGCGGGCGTCAAGCTATATTGGATGGCGGGCAATCGCGATTTTCTAATCGGCCCCGCCTTTGCACGCGCCACCGGGGCGCAAATTTTGAGTGAACCCCATATTGCCGAATTCCCCGGCCTGGACCAGCAGCCTGGCAAGCAAGGCGGTCCATTACGCATCACGCTGGTGCATGGTGATGCCGAATGTACCGACGATGTCGGCTATATGGCGTTTCGCGCCAAAGTACGCAACCCGGCTTGGCAGCAACAATTTTTAAGCATGCCACTGAGCCAGCGTAAAACCATTATCGAAGGCATGCGCCAAGGTAGCCGCGAACAACAGCGCGAAAAAAGCATGGCCATGATGGATGTCAATACCAATGCGATTGATGCACTGTTTCAACAAACTGGCACTTCCGTACTAATCCACGGCCACACTCATCGTCCCGACATCCATCAACATAGCGCGGACAGCGGTCATGTACGCAATGTACGCCATGTACGCCATGTGTTACCGGATTGGGATTATGATTGCGAGACCCAACCCATGCGCGGTGGTTTTGTGGCCCTGGGGGTCGATGGCCAATTACGTCACTACAACGCAAACGGTGAACCCGTCGAGCATGCTGGCGCGCTGGCTACTTGCTAGTGAGTGGCGACAGCACCCACTGCGGCTAACGATTGCAGTTTGTGCGATTGCGCTTGGGGTGGCCCTGGGCTATGCGATTGACTTGATCAATGGTGCTTCGGTCGCCGAATTTTCCAGCGCCTTAAAAAGTCTGGCGGGCGAATCCGATTTGCAAGTGCGCGCCAGCAGCGACTATTTTGATGAAAAAATCTACCCACTGGTGGCGCAACAAGCCGGGGTAATCAATGCGCGCCCGATTCTGGATATCAAAGTCCAAGCCGCCAATCAAGCACAAAGTTTAAGCCTGATTGGCATTGATAGCTTGCGCACTGGCAGTAACGATTTATTTCCACTCCCCGCCAAAGACCAGCCCGATGATATTCTGGCCGCCGACACAGTGTTTTTATCCAGCGCCGCGCAGAGCTGGCTACACACGGCACCGGGGCAAAGCGTGCGCCTGAACGATAAAACGCTGCGCGTGGCAGGTTCAGTGGGCAATGCACGTAGTGGGCAGCGCATTGCGCTAATGGATATCGCCAGTGCACAATGGCAATTTCAGCGCCTGGGCCAATTATCACGGATTGAAATTCGTTTGCGCCAAGGGGCCAATCTGGCGCAGATGCAAGCACAATTGCAGGCGCTATTACAGCCATACGGTGCGTTTAGCGTCACGCCGCTGGCGCAGCAAGAACAAAAAGCGGCCACCATGTCACGCGCTTACCGGGTCAATTTAAATATGCTGGCCTTGGTTGCCTTGTTTACCGGGGCGTTTTTGATTTTTTCCAATCAGGCGCTCTCGGTGATGCGGCGGCGCAGCCAATTTGCCCTGCTGCGGGTGCTAGGCTGGACCGAGCGCCAACTCTTATTTTATTTGCTACTGGAAGGATTGATTTTGGGGCTGTTGGGGTCTCTACTGGGCATCGCACTTGGCTTGGCTTTGGCACAACTGGGCTTGCAATTATTGGGCGGCGATTTGGGTGCGGGGTATTTTTCCGGCGTGCCCCCCACCATCCGCTTTGCCCCCTTCACGGCACTATTTTTTCTGCTATTGGGTAGCGTGGTGGCGCTGGCAGGCAGTGCCCTGCCCGCTTGGCAAGCTGCACAGCAACCGACCGCAGCCAATTTAAGAGCTTTGCCCGGCGCGCCGCCTGGCCGCCCAACGCTGGCCATCAGCTCCCTGATGTTGGCGGCCCTGTTTAGCCAATTCCCGGCCATCGGCGAATTGCCGCTGTTTGGCTATGCCGCCATCTTTTTACTATTAATTGGCAGTATCGCACTCACGCCACGGCTGGCAAACCGCTGCTTTAGCCTGATCTTGCGCTGGCATAAGCCGCACCCGATTTTTTCTTTGGCCTTGGCCCGTTTGAGCAATCAGGCCAGCCAGAGCGGGATTGCCTTAAGCGGTTTGTTAGCCAGTTTCAGTTTAATGGTGGCGATGGGGATTATGGTGCATAGCTTTCGTTTTTCAGTCGATCAATGGTTGCTGCAAGTACTGCCGGCGCAAGTGTATCTGCGCACCACCCAAAACCCGCTCTCCCCCGCGCAACAACAAAACATTGCCAGCCTGGCCGGGGTGGCCAAAGTGGAATTCCGACGCATCCAGAATTTGTCACTCGACCCGCAACGCCCGGCCGTGATGCTCATCTCCGGCACGCCACCGGATCAAACCTTGTTGGCGCGCTTAAGTACCCCCGCCGCCCCCAATACCACGCCAATTTGGGTTTCCGAAGCCATCCTTGATTTATATGGCTGGCAGGTGGGTCAAACCATTACCCTGCCGCTGGCCAGCCAGCAGCAACGCTGCCAGGTTGCCGGTATTTGGCGCGACTATGGGCGGCAATTTGGTGCCATCATTATTGCGCCGACACCCTATCAACAAATCACAGGTGATTTGGTCGCCAACGATGGCGCACTCTGGTTAACTCCGAACACAACGCCGGCTAGCGTGATCAGCCAAATCAAGCAGTTACCCTTTGCCAGCGGGCTTGAAGTGGCCGAACCGGGCGCGATTCGCGCCATGAGTTTAACCATTTTCGACCGCAGTTTTGCCATTACCTGGTTATTGGAACTGGCGGCCATTTTGATTGGGCTGTTTGGTGTGGCCACCAGTTTTTCTGCGCAAACTTTGGCGCGTATTCGCGAGTTTGGCATGTTACGCCATTTTGGCTACCAAAAAAGCCAAATCATGGCCTTGCTCAGCGTCGAGTCGGCTTGTCTGGCGGCGCTGGGCATTGCCATGGGCGCGCTGGTGGGCTATGCAATCAGTTTGATTTTGGTCTACGTCGTCAACCCGCAATCATTCCACTGGCGCATTCAAATGAGCTTGCCATGGGGCTTGCTACTCACCAGTGCCATCGTATTATGGCTGGCGGCCACGGTGAGCGTTTTATTATCGGGCCGACAAGCGATCAGCACCGATGCCATCCGTGCCGTGCGTGAAGAATAAAACAACAAGACAAGGATAGCCATGTTACGACGCCAATTACTCCAGCGCTTTGGCGCGCTCACCCTGGCGGGCTTTGGCCAGCAGCCATCGCACGCTACGCAAGTGCCCGGTGTAAGCTCAGACGCAAGCGCTGGCGCAAATGCCGCAATCACATTACCGCAAGATTTTGGCGCACACCCCGAGCTACAAACCGAATGGTGGTATTTGACTGGCTGGTTGGGCAAACCTGACCCCGCATTTGGTTTTCAACTCACTTTTTTCCGCTCCGCCACCCGGCATGACCGCAACAACCCCAGCCGCTTCGCACCACAGCAATTAATTTTGGCGCATGCTGCCTTAACCGATGTGCGCGGCCAACGCTACCATGTGGCGCAAAAGCGCGCCCGCGCCGGATTTGATCTGGCCTTTGCCAAAGTGGGCAATACCCATGTCAAGCTCGACAACTGGACGCTTGAACGCGCCAGCGATGGTTCTTACGCCGCCCAATTTGCGGGTGATGCCTTCCAACTCAAGCTGCAATTGCGCGCATCACAACCCGTATTATTGCAAGGTGAGCAAACCGAACCAGGCATCTCGCGCAAGGGGCCTGAGCCGACGCAATTCAGCCATTACTATAGCGAGCCACAATTAACCGTAGAAGCCCAATTGCAGCTTGGCGCAAATCAAACCGCCAGCAAAACAATAGCACAAACCTTGCGTGGCATGGCCTGGTTGGATCACGAATGGGCCAATCAGGTGGTGCCAAGCGGGGCCAGTGGCTGGGATTGGCTGGGCATTAACTTGAGCGATGGCAGCGCCTTGATGGCGTTTCAAATGCGCGACAAAAACGGCGCTGCGATGTGGGCGCAAGCCTTATTGCGCCTCGCCAACGGGCAAATTCAACGCTATGGCACTGATCAAGTGCAATTTCGCCCGCTCCAACGCTGGCAATCGCCGCGCACGGGCACGCGCTACCCGGTGGCGCAAGAGCTACGCCTGACACTGGACGGAAAGGTTAGCATCTGGCAAACCGAACCCTTGAACAAAGATCAGGAACTCGATGCACGCACCTCAACAGGCAATATTTACTGGGAAGGGTTGGTGCGGCTGCGCCAGAATACCCGAGTCATTGGCTTGGGTTATCTGGAAATGACAGGCTATGACAAACCACTGAAATTATAAGCATTGGTTGTGAAAAATTTTAAAAACCATTGTTCCCTCACGGGAAATCTCATATAATGCCGAGCACATTAGCTCACCATTTTGATCGCCTGTTATGGGCACTTTAAGGATATTCATGAACAACAGAACAGGTTTTATCACCATCGCCCGGAACTGGATCGCAATACTTGCCGTCGTACTACTATCTGGTTGCGCCAATTTCTATGTCGATGGCAGCGTCAAGCAAATTAATTCATCACAGTTCAAAAAGCCGGAAACTTTACACCCGGTTCAAATGTTATTTGAGTTTCAAACCAAAGGCGTTGCCAATGCCACCGCTACCAATCTGTTGGCATCAACCGCCACCAGCGAAGTCAAAGCCAGTGGTTTATTCAGCCAGGTAAGCAGCAGCCCGGTTGAAGGTGGCGCACTGTTGAGTGTTTCCCTGAACAATGTCCCCGTCACCGACTCCACCTTCGCCAAGGGCTTTCTGACTGGCTTTACCTTTGGCCTGATCGGCACCCAGGTCAGCGATGGTTACGTTTGCACTGTGCGCTATACCAATAGCGTCGGCACCAGTACCATCGTCAAACAAGGGCGGCACGCAATACACGCTACCCTTGGTGCTGCTGCCAGTCCGGAAAATGTGCTCAAGGCTGCTGACGCGACCGAGGCAGCAACCATTATGACGCGCCAAATTTTAAGCAATGTACTCAACGACCTGTCGCAAGACGCTAACTTTAAATGAAAGAATCACTCACCATGAATAAACTTCGTGCATTTCAATTCGCAGCATTGGCTGTGCTTGGCCTGAATCTGGTTGGTTGCGTCAATATCACACTGCCACCACCAGTTGCCAGTGCAGATACGCTGGAAAAACTGCGCGCCGCCAATATTGCGCCCGCCAAAACTGGCAGCTTCAAACTGGCAGTCGGGCGCGATGCCGCCATGGATACCACTTTACCCGGCTTGCGTGGCTCCAGCATACAACCAGGCACAGGCACCTTTTCTTCCTATTTAAAAGAAGTCATCGTGGCAGAACTCAAGGCAGCGGCCCTGTATGACGAAAATTCACCAATCCAAATCGATGCCGAATTAACCGACAGCAAAGTCGATGCTGCCATTGGCACTGGTAGCGCACGCTTGGCCGCCCATTTCACGGTTACCCGCGCCGGCAAACGGGTCTTTGACAAAGAATTGGCAATCGACAAAAAATGGGAATCCTCTTTCGTCGGTGCCGTTGCCATTCCGGCTGCGATTAACGGTTATTCGACCGCCTACAAAGAACTGGCTGCAAAATTATTCCAGGATAGCGACTTCCTCGCCGCCCTGGCACGCTAAATTGCAGATGACTAACCGGGCCAATTCCGGTCCGGCATGCCTTCAATTTGCCTTCAATTTACCATTAATATGTCATTAATTATCGGCCAAAAAGCCCTCAATCATCTGCGCCAGGGCTTCTGGCTGATCATGATGCAACATATGCCCGGCATCCGGTAGCAGTGCCGTGGTCACATTGGGAATCGATTTCAGGCGATGTTCAATCGCCGCCTTGCCCTTTTCCTTGCCACCCATCCACAGCCACATATCGGTATGCTCGGCCTCCACCCATAACACGGGTGCCGTGGTTTGCGCCCAACAGGCCAAAACTTCGGCTTCACGGTACAGGATGGGGCTGGGCAGTTTATGGGCCGCATCGGCCAAAATTTCCCACTCACCTGCCGCATTTTGGCGCGCCCAATGGCTGGCTAAAAACGCGGCACGCTCGTCGCTCAAACGCGGATTGGTTTTTTGCAAACGCGCAATCACCTTGTCCAGACTGGGGTAGGCGCGTAATTCAGCCGATTCGCGCAAAGCATCCAACCATTTGGCATATCTGCCGGGAGCCTGCGATGGCTCCATATTCAGCAAGCCAAAGCCTTCCAGATTGATTAACTTCTTCACCCGCGCCGCTCGCACCCCCGCATACAGCGACACGACATTGCCGCCCATGCTATGGCCCAGCAAATTGACCGCCTGGTCTGGCGAATAATGTTGCAAAATCGCATCCAGATCGCCCAAATAATCGGGAAACCAATAGCAGTCTGCACCCGTATTTTCACTCAGACCAAAACCACGCCAGTCTGCCGCAATCACGTGCCATTCTTTTTGCAAGGCATCCACCACAAACTGAAACGAGGCAGAACAATCCATCCAGCCGTGCATCATAAATAACATCGGGGCTTGCTCATCGCCCCAGTGGCTACAGTGATAACGCAAACCACGAATGGACAAAAACTCCGAACGGAATGGTTTCATAGGTTTCATAGACTTCCTCCTGTTTGCCTATGATACCGAATTCTTGAACAATGCCGTAAAGCAACTCGAAATTTCGTCGATAATAAGCAGCAATGACGCCGAGGCGTCAGAAAAATGACTGCATTGCTTAAAAAATTTGCTGCTGTAACGTCTCAACTGATGAAATTGCGCTGCAATTGCGCGATACTATGCTTTGATTCAGACAAACGGTTCCAAGCGAACAAGGAGATTCAATTGATTCGATATCTGGGTATCCGTAAAACGGACACTGGCGGGAAA
>JBKJLF010000166.1:0-15913 GCA_046597185.1 Burkholderiaceae bacterium
TTCGGCCCACACGCTGCCAGGGCTAGTCGAACTGATCAACGACTTGCCCAAAGAACAGCGTCCGAAGCTGGTGCGTGGTGACTGCGGATTCGGCAATGAGCGCGTGATGATGGAACTCGAAGAACTTGGGCAACCCTATTTGTTCAAGCTCAAGCAAACCAGCAATGTCAAGCGCCTCATCGAACGGCAATGGGGCGGCTACAGCACCCAGGACATCGAGCGCTGCAACCTCTTCCGCTCGGGCCGTGGC
Organism: Burkholderiaceae bacterium; assembly: GCA_046597185.1. Classification (GTDB taxonomy): domain Bacteria; phylum Pseudomonadota; class Gammaproteobacteria; order Burkholderiales; family Burkholderiaceae_D; genus CAMBDR01. The sequence goes on from JBKJLF010000166.1 coordinate 251, forward strand.
GTTGGTCTACAATTGGTGGAGTTGGTATGGTCGGCTGGCCAATCCAAAGGCCCGAATGGAAGCGATCACGAGCAGGCCGCTCTACTGGCTGCTGTCGGGAAAATGACGCAACACAGTGGGCAAACACGGGTATTGCTTACCGTGACACATGCCGCAGCGGCACAAGTTAAGGCGCTGGTAGCCAACGTGCGGGCGGAGTTGCAGCATGTTCTGGCAACTGCGCCTCAGTTGCCGTCAGCGCAGCGGTGGAAGGCATTGGTGGGTTATATCGTCGAAAAAATCCTTGCCGTGAGCACCGAAAATCCCAAAAAAACGACCTCGCCGCCAGCTTTGGCGACGGGTTAACAGCGGGATTTAGGATAATTCATGTTTGAAGCGGCCCGCGTACCGATGGCATCGAACACAGCAGTGCGCTGGTGGGGTTTATTGCTGGTGCGTTGCTTGGCATCGCGCTGATTGTTGCGGTTGCTTTTTGCACCTTTACCTGCGGTTTTAGGGTGGCGCTGGTGGCGGGTTTGGTTGCGGGCATCGGCGCGCAAGGGCTGTTAATGGCCGGGGTGGCCATAGGCAGTGCCATAAAAAGCACTGCCGGTGCCATTACCAATGTGGGCAAACGCGCACATGGGCGCGCAACGCACGCGGACAGGTGACGCACGAGGTAAATTTTGCCCAACGCAGCCAGCAATGCCGCTATGACGCGCAAGGCCAAAGCATGGGCTTTTTGCGGTATGGCAGCGGCCACACGCACCAAATAAGCCTGGGGGATAAAGTCATCTGCGATATCGAGCGTGACGATTTACACCGCGAAATTATGCGCACCGCCAAGTGCGGTAGCGCACAGACGGCCCCCCCAAACTGGCGCATGCTCAGGTTTTTGCCAGACTTCCAGCATGACCAGTACATCATCCACCCCCGCCAACCCCACCGCACCCGCCAACCCGGCCAAACCTGCGCACCTGCGCAGTTGGCTAAGCCACGTGGGCGAGCGCACCGTGGCGAGCGTGAGTGAAGTGTTCGCCCTGCTCAGTTTTATCGGTGAAATTGCACTCACTTGCCTGCGCCTGTTACACCAGCCACAGCGTTGGCGCTTACGTTCCACCCTGTTCAATCTGCAAATCGGCGGGTTTGCGGCGCTGCCGATTATCGGCTTAAGTGCCGCCTTGCTGGGCTTGGTGGTGGCTTACCAGGGCGCGGATCAATTACGCCACTACGGCGCGAATATTTTTGTGGTGGAATTGGTTGGCTACGCCATGCTGCGCGAATTTGCGCCCTTGATTTGCGCCATCATCATCGCCGGACGTTCCGGTTCGGCCTATGCCGCCCAAATCGGCAGCATGTTGGTGAATGAAGAAATCGACGCCATGCGCACCATTGGCATCGATCCGCTGGAAATGCTGGTGCTACCCAAATTATTTGCCATGTTGCTGGCGCTCCCCCTGTTAACGCTGTTTGCCGATGTGACCGGCGTGCTGGGCGGCATGTTGATGGCGCAAAGCCGCCTGGGCGTGGCTTACCCGGAATTTTTGCAGCGCTTTGCCAGCCAGGTGCACTTGTCGGCGCTATTGCTGGGTTTGGGCAAATCGGTGGTGTTTGCGCTGGTGATTACCATTCTCGGTTGCTTTCAGGGCTTTCGTACCAAGGGCAGCGCCGATAGCGTGGGTCGCCAAACTACCCGCAGCGTGGTGTTGGCCATCTTTTTTGTGATTATGGCCGATGCCTTGTTTTCGGTCATCTTTAGTGTATTGGACTTATGATGAACGAATCAGAAAATGTGATCGAAATGCGCCAGATTTGCACCCGCTTTGGCAGCCAACGGGTGCATGACGGGCTTGATCTGTCGGTGCGGCGCGGTGAAATTTTGGCGTTGGTGGGCGGTAGCGGTTCGGGCAAATCTACCTTGCTGCGTGAAATGATCATGCTGCAACGACCCAGTTCCGGTTCGATCAAACTGTTTGGCACCGAACTGCAACACCTGGCACCCCCTGCCGCGCTGGCACTGCGCCTGCGCTTTGGCGTCATGTTTCAGCATGGCGGTTTGTTTGGCGCACTCACGGTGCTGGAAAATATTGGTTTGCCATTGCGCGAGCATCGCTGCCGGGGTTCAAGCCGCGTGGATAACGGCAAGATCGATGCCATCTGCGCCGCCAAACTGGCCTTGAGCGGGCTTACGCCAGCGGTTGGCGCGAAATACCCGAATCAATTGAGTGGCGGCATGTTAAAGCGCGCCGCACTGGCACGGGCTTTGGTGCTGGAGCCGGAACTGTTGTTTCTGGATGAACCCAGCGCCGGACTCGACCCCGCCAATGCAGCAGGCCTGGATGAATTGATCCGCACCTTGCATGCATCGCGGGTGCCGCAGGCGGGCGCGTCTGGCAGCACCGACGCCACCATCAACCCCACCAACCCCACCATCAACGCAACCACCAACGCCACCACAAACGCCACCACAAACGCCACCACCAACCCCACCATCGTGATGATTACCCACGATCTGGATTTGATGTGGCAAGTGGCGCAGCGGGTGTTGGTATTGGGTGAGGGCAAGGTACTGGCCAGTGGCACGATGCAGCAATTGTCAACGCACAGCCATCCGCTGGTGCGTGCTTATTTCGACGGTGCCCGTGGCCGGGCCGTGCAAACCCAGGCCGCCACTGTGCCAATCACTGTGCCAATCACTGTGCCAATCACTGTGCCAACTACCGAGCCAACCAACGAGCCACCCTCGGTTCCCATAACAGAACCCACCACAGAGCCACCACCTGAGCCATTGACTGAACCCCCACACGAATCAAGCGGGGCCGCCATATGGAAACCAAAGTAAATTACGCCTTCGTGGGTGGTTTCGTACTGGTGCTGGGCGCGGTACTGATTGCCGCCATTTTGTGGTTGGCCAGTGGCGGCAGTGGGCATCAGCGTTACGATACCTATCTGGCGTTGGTCGATGAATCGGTAGCCGGTTTGAATTTGGCGGCCCCCGTAAAATACCTGGGGGTGGATGTGGGAAAGGTCAGCGATATCCGGCTGGACCCGCACAACCCGCAACAGGTTAGGCTGCAATTTTCCATTTTACGTGGCACGCCAGTCAAAACCGATACCGAGGCGGTGTTAAAAACCCAGGGCTTGACCGGCATCGCCTATATTGAACTCACCGGTGGCAGCCCCAACGCCGCCTTGTTGCAGGCCAAGGCCGGGCAGGGCTTGCCACAGATTCGCACCAAGCCTTCGCTCAGTGCGCGGCTGGAAAATGTCTTGACCGGGGTGTTGGCCAATCTGGATCGCACGGCAGCCAATGTCAATGCCATGGTCAGCAGCGAAAACCGCGCCGCACTGGGGCGGATTCTGGCCGATACCAGCGTCGTTATGCAAACTTTGGCGGTGCAAAAAGGCGAACTGGCCAGTGCTGTGCAAAACGCCGCCATTACCAGCGCCAACAGCGCCAAGGCCAGTGGTCGTATCAATGCCCAAATCGATACCACCATGGCGAAAATTAACGCCGGCAGCGATGCGGTAAAACACATGGCAGATCAAGCCGCCATCAGCGCCATGGCCGCAGGCAAAACCGTGGCCGGGCTGGATGCGGGGGTAGACCAATTCAACAACCAAACCCTGCCGCAATTGGAGCGCTTGCTGGCAGAAATGAGTGTGCTGGCGGCATCGCTACGGCGGGTTTCCGCCAACACCGAACATAACCCGAGCAGCTTGCTGCGCGGCCAACAACCGATTCCGGCCGGGCCGGGTGAAACGAGCACACCATGAACCAGAATTTGCAAAGCAAGCGCTACCGTACACTGAGCCAACGCATATCGGTGTGCGTGCCGACGTGCGTGCTGGCGTGCGTGCTGGCATTGAGCATGGCGGGCTGTTCCTCGGTACTGGCTCCGGTCAAAATCGAACAGCCAAAACGCTATTCGCTCGATAGCCTGAGCGGGCTGGCGCTGCCGACGCTCTCGCCAGCCCCGCCGCTGCCGATTCTGCCAGCCCGGCCAGGCAGCCCGGCTGCGCAGACGCTGCTGGTGAGCATGCCTCATGAAACCGTCGGCTTTGACAGTAACCATATGATTTATCTGCGCCAGCCGCACCAGTTGGAATATTTTGCCCAAAGTGAATGGATCGACACCCCGGCCCGCATGCTATTGCCGCGCATTACCGCAAGCCTGGGCGCAAGCGGCATTTTCGCCGCCGTGCTGTCCGGCCCTGCCAGTGCGCGCGCCGATTTGGTGCTGGATGTGCAATTGCTGCGTTTGCAGCAAGAATTTTTGAGCCAACCGAGTCAACTGCATTTAACGCTGCGGGTGGTGTTGCTCGATAACACCCGGCATCAGGTACTGGCCTGGCGCGAACTCGATAGCCGGGTCGCAACCAGCAGCGAGAACGCCTTGGGTGGCGTGCTGGCCAGCCATCAGGCGGTGCATGAGGTATTGCAGCAATTGGTGGCGTTTTGTCGGGACAATGCCAAGGCAAGTGGGCGTATGGGAGCACCAGCAGCACCAGCAGCGCCAGTAGCCCCTTAAGGTGAGCGCAATTCTACTTGGCTCAAACAAACCCCCAGCGCCCGCGCCACGCCCATGCCCCAGGCTTTATTGGCCTTCATACAGTTGCTGATATGGCGCATCTGAATCGATTGGGGTGCGCCCATCAGCGAGTGGGCGATTTGTTCATATAGTACCTGTTGATTCACCGGAACTACGAGCTGGCTCGCGTCGGGGGGATCGTTGTTCCCATCGCCATGCGCCCCTATCTGCCTCACGTCGAACGGGTTGCCAGCCACTTTTTCCGGATCAGCCCCGGCGATGATGCGCACCTGCAAGGCACAGCGCGGGTGCGGCTCGCGTTGGGCTGCGTGGTGCAAATAGAAAACTTTGGCGCGGCTATATTTGCTGATATCCCGTGTTACGGCGAAGGTGCTGGTGCTGGTGAAGGTGCCAAACGTGCCGGAACTGCGCGCATGCATGCGCCGCTCGGGAATCACGTCGCAGTCAAAATTCACCAGCTTTTCCATGAACCAGATATCTTGCAGCAATTGTAGGCCACATGGCCCGGAACTGATTCGGTTTTGCCGGTTGGGTGCGGCCATCGTCGCGACGGTGGGCAGTTTTTTTGATTCGGTTTGATGCTCATTCATGAAATTTCTCCCGGTGGATTGAAAAAATGGCGCTGTCAGATCAGATCAAGATCAGATCAGAGCATAGTGGCTTGATACGCGCCATTCTGTGCGCTGCCGCACATCCAATTTCGAGCCCAATTCCACCCTCACCTTGGGGCCGGCGTTATTTGCCGGGCTTGGCATGCTGCATTTGATCCAGCGCAAAATTCTGCGCACGCTTTAATGCCTTGTCCACGCTTTGTTCGCGCAATAAAACTTTGGCAATTTCCAGCCCGGTTTGGTCGGCAATGGTTTGAAACTCGGGAATGCTCACATACTGAACCGGAATATACGCTTTGCCAGTGTCACTGCTGACATCGGCCTCTTCAATCGCCTTCAATACAAACCGGGCAAACGGTGCCGCTTTCAGATAGCGCGCTTGGGTATAGGTCGATTTGCGTGTGCCGGGCGGCACCGCAATCCACCCTTCGCTATTGGCCACGCTTTGAATATAGCTTTGCGAAGTGGCCCAGGCGATGAATTGTTCAGCCTGTTGTTTGTGGCTCGAAGACGAAGGAATGGCCAAGGCCCAACTCCATAGCCAGACACTGTTTTTACCCGCTTCAAAGCGCGGTGTAGAGGCGTAGCCAAGTTGGCCCGAGACTTTCGAGCGGCGCGGGTCAAACAACATGCCCGCTGCAACCGTGGCATCGATCCAGATGGCGCAATGCCCCTCTGAAAACAAGGCCAGATTTTCGTTGAAGCCATTTTTATCGGCATTCGGTGGGCCATATTTGGTCAGCAAGTCGGCATACTGCGTCACCACGCTTTGCCATGCCGGGGCGGTGAGTTCCGGCTGCCAGCGCATATCAAACCAGCGCCCGCCCTTGGCATGTAGCATCATACTAATTAAGGCCATGTTTTCACCCCAGCCCGGTTTGCCACGCAGGCAAATGCCATACACCCCGGCTGCGGGATTATGGGCTTTTGCCGCCAGGGCCGCAATTTCTTGGTACGAGGGTTGGTCTGGCATGCTCATGTGCGCCTTGGCAAATAAATCCTTGCGGTAATAGGTCATGGCACTTTCGGCATAAAATGGGAGCGCATACAACTGCCCGTCCTGGGATAAATGCTTGCGCACGGTGGGTAATAAATCGTCGGCGGCATAATTTTCAGGCAGATTTTTCAGTGCGCCAATCCAACCGCGTTTTACCCAAATCGGCAATTCATAGGTGCCAATGGTCATGATGTCGAACTGGTCATCGTCGAGCGCCACATCACTCAATAAGCGGCGGCGCAGGGTGTTTTCATCCATAATGCGCCAGTCCAGTTTAATGCCAGGATTTTGTTTTTCAAAGTCCCGGCTCAGGCGTTGCATCACCAGCATATCGCTATTGTTCACGGTGCCTATGGTTAATTGCACTTTGTCCGGGTTGGCTTTTTGGGGTAGAAACAAGCCATGTTTGTTCATGATTTTTTCCAGCGTGCCATCGCGCTGGAGCCGGGCCAGACCTTGATTGAAAGCCGCCAGCCATTGCGCATGATTTTTCTGGCGTTTGGCAAAGCCGATGTAAAAATTCGACTGTACCTGGGGAGTTTTCATGAATTCCAGTTGCCCAATCAATTGGGGCCGCTGGCTAATCATTAATTCGGCAGCGCTATATTTGTCGATCAAGGCCAGTTGTACCCGATCCTGTAGCAACATATCGAGGTTTTGCAAATCATTGGTAAAAAATTCACGCTTCAAATGGGTGGCTTGATCCAAGCCAGGCAGGGAAACGCCCTCACGCACCGCGCCCAAGCGATAGCTTGCCAGGGCCGGGGCCGGGGGCGGAACCGGGGGCGGGACCGGGGGCGGGACATTAAACACGTTGGCAGCGCTACCCAGGACGGGCAGGGTGGGCAGGGTCAGGCTACGTTTTTTCAATAAGCCGGTGACACCACCATAAAAGGGCGTGGAATACACAAATTCACTATTGGCACTGGTATCGGCTTCGGAGCAAACCATGCCCACCGCATCCCCTTGGCTAGCCTGCAACCTGGCCCTGGCCCAGCTTGAAAACTGGAGTTTTACACGATAGTCAGAATGTTTAAAGGCTGCGTCGATTAACTCTGCGACATAGCCGCCTTGCGCCAGATTCGCGCCCACATATGGCGCGCGCTCGCCACTCATCAGGGTTAGCACGGTTTGTGCTTGGCTAGGCCAGGTCCACAGCAAACCAAGCCAAAAGAGTATGATCAATCCGACATGGCGCAAACGCATGATTTTTGCTCCCAAAAAATCTGAAACTAGAAATTTAAAAACCGAAGCCATGGTACGGCGTTGGGGGTGGCGTGGTATTTCAGTGTAGCAAATTAACGCACTGAAATATCATTTTTTTACAGCCATGCTTAAAAAATCTGAAGGCCCAAGCGCTCAGCTAACGCCATCCGGGGCAGACTTTTGCCATTTGTATTGGGTGGATGTTGCGTGCCTAGTTTTGGGTGCGTAGTTGGGTGCGGGCTTGGGTACGGGCTTGGGTACGTTAGCGAACAGACCCACCGGCTGACGCAGTCTATAACCGTACTGGATAAGGTGGATTCGATTCAATCCATCAATGAGGAGAAGATCATGTTCATAAAAAAGAGTAAGGTCGGCCGTTGGCTGTTGGCAGGCGCAGTACTGTTGGCCAGTAGCGCCTGCACCAGCATGAAGACGCCAACCACGGCACAAGTGGCGGTCTCCAACGCGGCGCTGGAAAATGCCGCCAACGCGGGCGCACCGGAATTTGCCCCCGTCGAAATGGGGGAGGCGCGCGAGAAGATGGCGCGTGCCAATCAGGCCATGGCCGTGAAGGACTACAAACTGGCCAGTGATTTGGCGGCGCAAGCGCAGGCCGATGCCAAGCTGGCGCAAGCCAAGGCCAATTCAAGCAAGGCGCAAAGCGCTGCCAATGCTTTGCAGGATGATATTCGGGTGCTGCGTGAAGAATTGGCGCGTGCCAATAAAGCGTCGCCCCAATAATTGATTACTCGGCCACTTGGCCACCCGGCCATCCGGTCACTTTTACTTCTTAAAGGAATGCATGATGAAAACGATTTATTTAACTCCAGTCGCGGTGGCCATCACGGTTTTGCTGGCTGCCTGCGGTTCGCTGCCAACCAGTACCCCTTTGCTTGAGCAAACCCGCATCAATTACCTGGCGGCCGAATCCAATCCGGCGGTCAGTAAGTATGCCGCATTGGAGTTGCACCAAGCCAATGAGGCACTGGTCAAGGCCAATGTTGCGGCGAAAGAGCGCCAGGGAGCCGACGATATCGATTCCCTCGCTTATCTGGCCAAACAAAAAATCGCTTTAGCCCAGGAAGCGGCTAGCCGAAAAGAAGCCGAGGCCCAGATAGCCATGGCTGGCAAGGAGCGCGACCAAATCCGCTTGGCGCAGCGCACCAATGAAGCCGATCAAGCCAATATGACGGCGGAAAATGCCAAAATGGCCGAGGAAAAAGCCAAAATGGCCACCCGTAGTGCGCAAAGCGAAGCGGCTGCGGCGCAGGGCGCAGCGGTCGATGCGCAACGCCAAACCGCCGAGGCGCAAGCGCATGCGGCGCAACTGGCGGCGCAATTGGCTGAGCTGTCGGCAAAAAAAACCGAGCGCGGCATGGTCATCACCATTGGTGATGTTTTGTTTGGGGTTGATCGTTCCAGCCTGACTGCCCAGGGCCTGGCCAGCATCGATAAATTGGCCGTGGTCATGCAGCAAAACCCGGAGCGCACCGTCATGGTGGAAGGTTTTACCGATAGCAACGGATCAAAGGCCTACAACCAAACCTTGTCCGAACAACGCGCTCAGTCGGTCGGCTTGGCCTTACAACAGCGCGGCATCGCCCAGACCCGCATCGCCACCCGTGGTTTTGGTGAAACCAATCCGATCGCCTCCAATGCCAGTGCTGCAGAGCGGCAACTCAACCGCCGGGTTGAAATTGTGTTGTCGGACGAGAGAGGCAAGATTGCAGGTCGTTAACCCTTACATTTTGAAAGACTATCATGTTCCAATCCAATAAAACCGGCATCGATACCGATGCGATTCGTGCCGCCGCACGTAATTTTGATGATGGCGCTGTCACCGCAGGCTACCGGGGTGACCGTAACGAAGTGATCGCCCTGTTGAACGGGGCGCTGGCAACTGAACTGGTCTGCATTTTGCGCTACAAGCGCCATTACTACACCGTTAGCGGCCTACAAAACGGCCCGATCAAGGCAGAATTTCTGCAACACGCGATTGAAGAGCAAGGCCATGCCGACCTGTTGGCCGAGCGCATTGTGCAATTGAACGGCAAGCCCGATTTCAATCCGGCCAGTCTGACCGAACGCAGCCATGCCGAGTATGATGAGAGCGATAATATCCAGGCCATGATCAAAAGCAATTTGATTGCTGAACGGGTGGCGATTGAAGCGTACCGCCAAATGCTGCGCACCATCGGCGATACCGATCCGACCACCAGCCATATGCTGGTGGGGATTATGGCAACCGAAGAAGAACATGCGGAGGATATGCGGGATTTATTGACCTGATGTGGATTACAATTCCCCTCCCGTGGAAGGGGTGCCCGCAGGGCGGGGTGGTTGGGGGGAGGGGGCTTGCCTTCAAACCAGATCGAAGCGGTCAGCCTTCATGATGAATTTCTCTTTCAGAATAGCTTGGCCTTTGCGTCAGTGCGCTGGCGGGAACGCAGTTTGGTCATCACCAGCAACAACAGCAATCCAAAGCCTGACATCAACGCCGTGCCGGGTTCCGGTACTGGCGATACGCCACTATAGCCATTGCTGCTGTAATCATTGCAGGCCGTGTCGCACCGGGAATAGACCGCGTTATGGTTCATGGTTACTGCGGCATTCAGGGCCAGCGCCCGGCCACCGAAAATACTGGCACCCGTCAAGGAAAAGCTGCCGGAACCGGTGATGGCTGTACCCGGCCAAACACCCAGGTCGCCCACCAGCACGGTAGCGCCAGTGTTGGTAATGGTGCTTGCGGCTAAGACTGAAAAATCCTGCGCCGTGCCTGGTAGAGGCAGGGTGGATGCCTCTACCACCCCGAAGGGGGCTACACCGAAAGTCAACGTCAAAAGGAACGGCGTCGCAATCTTAATCATATTCATCTGAGACTTTCTTTGCGAGCTATGCACCCGCTAATGTTGAACTTGCTGACCAGGCACAAGAGTAAAAGCCATCACTCCACACGGATAATTTATGTAATGAAACCAGGGAGTGACATGAAAAATTGCCACATTTCATGATAGCAATAACTTTTTGCTATGTCGGTACGGTGGCGCACGCTCTTTCTGGCAATTCTTTTTGCGCTGAGTGCGTTACCGTACCGACGCCATTGTCCGTTTCAGGCAAGATGAAGCTTCCACCTTAATCAAAGAGGACTCAAAATGAACCACATTGAACGCGATATTTATGGCATGTACAAAAAACACAATCATGACGGCCCTGGCCCGGCTCTCATGGGGGCCAATACCCTGATTGGGGATAAAGTACATAATTTGCAGGATGAATCTCTGGGCGAGGTCAAGGAGATTATGCTTGATATGCGCACCGGCAAAATCGCCTATGCCGTGCTTTCCTACGGGGGCATATTGGGTATGGGCGAAAAGCTGCTGGCCGTACCTTGGAGTGCTTTAACCTTGGATTCGGAGAAAAAATGCTTTCTGCTGAATGTACGGAAAGAACGCTTTGACGATGCCCCGGGCTTTGATGCCGATAACTGGCCGAATATGGCAGATTTGGCTTGGGCTTCCGGGATTAATCGCTATTATCAAATCAAGGAATAGCACGACTTGGGCAGGAGTACTCGCTTGAATCTGTCAAATGAAGTTTCGCCCGGGCTAGCCCGGGCGAACTTTTTCTCTAGCGTGAAACCGTGCGCGTACCGACTACTTCCACCGTAACACGACGATTCCTGGCGCGGTTTTCTGCAGTCTTATTATCGACGACGGGATCGCTTTCGCCTTTGCCTTCGGTAAATACACGAGCCGGATCAATGTTTTTGCCAGTTATATAGGCTTTCACCGCCTCGGCCCGGCGCATCGACAGTCTTTGGTTGTATTCATCCGTGCCCACCGAATCAGTATGCCCAACCGTGACAATCACTTCGGTATTGATGCCCTGTAATTTGGCCAGAAATTCGTCGAGCGCAGTTTTACCATCGGCTTTGAGCTCGGCTTTATCAAAGTCAAACAAGGCTTCGGCAGCGAAGCTGACCTTTTCTGAGGTGGCCACCGGGGCAGGGCGCGGTGGTGGCTCCTGCGCGCGTGCAATTTCCACTGGCGCTGGCCGGGTTTCGCTAAATGGTATCGGTTCAGGTGCCGGGGTAGTGCTGACCTGACTGCGGGAGCTTGTCGGTTGGCCGAATTTATACACCAGGCTCACGGAGTATAAATCGATATCACGCCGATTGCGCACCGGGCTGCTGATGCGGTAACGCTCTACTTCCCCGCGCATGGCCAGCACTTCATTAAACTTGTATTCTATACCCAGCCCAAGCTTGGGGTTGATTTTACGATCATCCCCGTTCAAAATCAAACCCAGGCGCGAACCACTGAATTCGGAATTACTCCGGGCATACGCCGCACCCAGTCGCCCATACACCGACACCTGTTGCGAAAAAGGTGCCTGCAGTAGCATATCCAGATTCCAGCCGCGTACCTTGTCGCGCCCACTTAAGGTGCCAAGGGGGACGGTGCTGGCATCAAAGCCAAAGCGGCCCAGATCAAACCAGCCGCCTTCGAGCGCCAGATTGCTGCCCAACTGCTTGCCTAAAAACAGCTTGTAGCCGGTATCGCGCTGGTCACTATTAATTAAGACGCTGGTAGAGCCGGCATTGGTCAGCGCACTGGCGATCGCGCTTTCATTGAGCTTGGCTTTACTGGCACCGACACCGCTACCCAGATACCAAGCTGAATTGGCCCAGTCCGGATGGCTCCAGTCGTCGGCGGCGTTGGCCAAGGGGGAAAGCAGGGCGCAACCGGCCATGCCAACAGAGGGAAAGAGTTTAATGAAATTCATGCTGATTTCTCCAAAGATGTATAAAAAATCCAAAAAAATCCAAAAAAATCCAAAAAAATCTGCGACAGGGCGCGCAGGTGTGCCATCCTGTCTTTTTGGCTAGAGCCGCCCCGTCAATAACATTACCAGCAGCACCAACAAAATCACGCCTGTAATACCGCTTGGGCCATAGCCCCAACTACGGCTGTGCGGCCAGGTCGGAATTGAACCAACCAACAAAAGAATGACGACAACTAATAAAATGATTCCCATGATTTTCTCCTGAACGAGAGGTAGTCGGGTTGGTGCTACAGAAGGCTTACTTTTTCAATTCGGCTTTAAAATAATTGAACGAGTGGCTAAATGCATCGCGCAGTTTTTCCAGACTGGTGGCCATGCTTTCCCATTTATCTCCTCCCGCTTCCTTCATATCGGAGAGCTTGCTCAAGGCCAGTTGCGATTGTTCCCGCAACTTGGCCAATTCCGTATTGTATTTTTCCTTGGCATCGAGCCGGGCTTCATGGGCACGGCTACCCAGTTCGTCCATGGCCAGGTTGAGCGCATCGAGTTCGGCTTTCATCTTTGCGATGTACAGGTCTTTCTTGTTCATGGTATAACTCCTTGTTGGTGGTGTTGGTGTTGATGTTGAGGTTGGTTGTGCCAGTGACAACGATTCTTACTGACTTAGTGTTACTGCTGCCAATTCAGAATAGATATTCCCCGGAACAGGGTCTGTGCGTTGCCGCACGCAGGTAGCGAATCCGGCAACCAGTCACCCAACACCAGTCAATCAGGGTGTGAAACTGTCTTTTTTTGGTGCGATCAATGCAGTCTCGGCTGCTGCTTCCTCGGTTGATGGTGCCAATACGGGAGGGGGATTGGGTGCGATGAAAAAATCACGTGGCTGGCTGGTAAAGCGCTGCAGCAAGGTATGGATTAATGCGCTGGTGTGGCCAAAGCTGGCCTGGCGCGAACGTAGCGCCACCGTTAAGGCAAGGCTAAAACTGACGAACAGATTCATGCCGCCTATCGCCGCAATGCCCAGCAGGGAGGTGAGCACTTGCTGCCAGCTCAGATGATAGTTCAACCCAACCACGGCGGTGGCAAAATTGGCGCTGGAGAAGGTAATGTGACGAATATCGAAGGGCATACCCAGCAGATAACCCAGGGTGCCAGTGCTGCCCAGAAAAATGCCGAAGTAAAAATTGCTCATCAAACCGCCCAGATTGTTTTCCAGATAGTTGGCCAGGCGCTGGCGTCGGTACACGCCCAGCACCCGCCCGAGCCAGCGCAGTTGCGTCACACGGCAGGCCATGCGCGTATACAAGGCGCTATTGTCGTAATAGCCCGAGATCAGGCCGGCGATAAACAGCCACACGCCGGCAATCATGGCATACCACAGCGCCGGGCTGTGCAGCGGGTCAATATCATGCAGCAGATGCAGCGCTTTTTCTGGCGTCACCAGGGGCTGGCCGCGCAGCCAGCCATACAATAGGGCAATGATAAAGGCTAGCGGCATGGCCGTTGCCAGATTGCCCAGCACCGCCACCAACTGGGTGCGCCAAACCTTGATGATCAATTCACTCATGCTGTCCAGATCAATGTGGCGGCCATCCTTGCTGTGCAAAGTTGCCGCGATGGTGGCGGCCGTCATGGCCGGTTGTTTGGTGGCGATGCTGAAATGCAAGACATAAATCAACATAAAGCCCAGGGAGTAATTCAGGCTGTATAAAAACGCTTCGGCAAAGGGTGCTGCATGCAGGTACGACGCCAAAATCTTCAACATTGCCATGACGCTGACAATGGCCCCGGCACCGGCTGAGGACACAAACATGGCGCGCAACAGCGGACGCGTTTCGGCAATATAGTGTTCGCCGGTACGGCTGGCATTTTCGGTGACATTGCGTGCCAATAAATTCAGGTTGTTGGCAAACAGTTGGCGCAGGGAATATTTTTTATTGTGCGCTTCAATCAATTCCTGGGCCAGCGCCACGGCGGCGCTGCGGCGGGCATCTGCTTCCACTTTTGGCTGCGCTTCCAACAAAAACAACAGCTTTTGCAAGCGCGCAATGCTTTGGGTCAGCACCACCAATAAATAGGTGAGGGCGATACTGGTGCCCTGGTGTAGCGCATTTTTGCGGATTTTGCCGACCACGGTGCTACATTGATCCAACATCACCAGTAAATGGCGGGCATCGGTTTGGTCGCCGGCGTCGCTGCTGGTGTTGCTGCTGTTGCTGGTGTTGGTTGCCTCCAATGATGCCAACCAAGCGTTGGTTTCCAGATTTTGCATCAAAAACGGCGATTCAAATTTTTCGATATCGGCGTGAATGCGCAATAACTTCGGTTCCAGCCCGATGGCGCAAATGCGGTAAGACAAGGTACGCACCGCTTCCAGCATGCCCGCGCGCATCGGGGCGGCTTGATCCGCACCATCGGCATCATCCGCACCCTGTAATAAATCAAACAGCACCATCCATTGTTCCATGGGCACGGCATTAATCCACAGATAATCGGTTTTCTCAACCAAAATTTGATCCAGCGCATCGGCCAGGTATTGCTCTTCCAGTGCGGGCGGCAAAATGCAGTAGATGATATGGCGTATTAACTCGCTGAAAAACCCATCGGTGGAATGGATGCCCACGTCGGTGTACAAACTGGTGTGGCGACGGCTGGCCAGGATGCACAAAATATACTGGCGCAAGCGCAGCGCTTGCTGTGGCTGGCCTTGCAACAACTGGCAAAGTGTGCGCACTGCCGGCGTGGCGCTGATGTCCGGTTTGGGTGGGCGCAGCGCGGCCACCAGTTCTACCAGTAAATTGATTTGGCTGCTGTCGGGGGAAATTTGTTCGAGTATTGCCAACATGCGGGCCACCTGGGTAAAAACAGCTAGTGTAAGCCGTCTGGCCGGCGTGATCTGTGCGCTAGCCAACATAGCCGCCATATCAATAGGATTTATTGCAGACTTTGCTGGCGCTGATATTCGTCATGTTTCATGCTGATATATTCCGCACGTTCAATTTCATGCAATTGCACAGGGTAGCGCTCGGTGGCGGTAAACCAGGATTGCAAACGCGCATCAAGCTGCTTGGCCGCAGGCAAATTTGCGCTTGCCAGATAGCTGTCTATGGCCAGGTAATAGCGCATGGTATTGCGCTCGACCAAGCCGCGAATGCCGCCGATAGGCTGGCCGTTGGCGCTTTGGGTAAAACCGAGCTTGTCACTGGCCACGGTGTTCAAATACAATTGCATGGCCAGCCGGGCGCTCAAATTGCTGCTCCAGGCATAGCTCAAGTGTAAAAAGGTTTTGTTACCGGGCAGTGGTACTGCTTCCAGCGTGATACGGTAATCACTGGTGCCCAGCGGCCCTCGTGCTGCATTCAAGTCAATCGCCAAATAATCGGCTTGCGCGCTTTGCAGGGTATAGCGAAATTCCAGCCGCGTTGCGCTGTTTAATGGTTCCGGGGTTTTTTTACCCAGATAGATGCGCAATTGGGTGGCCCGCGGGGCGATTTGGGCATGGCAGTATTTGGTGTTGAGGTGCAGCAGCATC
>JBKJLF010000538.1:0-6977 GCA_046597185.1 Burkholderiaceae bacterium
TCTTGTCCGACTATTTTGGTGGTCGCCCGGTACGCACCTTCAATTCCGGCACCTGCACCATGGAAATTGCACTGCGCATCGCCGGCATTGGGCCGGGCGATGAAGTGATCACCACGCCCATTTCTTGGGTGGCCACCGCGAATGTGATTATCGAAGTCGGTGCCACGCCAGTGTTTGCCGATATCGACCCACGCACTCGCAATCTGGATTTGGCCAAGGTGGAAGCGGCCATCACGCCGCGCACCAAGGCGATTATTCCGGTGTATTTATCCGGATTGCCGCTGGATATGGATCAATTGTATGCGCTGGCCAAGCGCCACAATTTACGCGTGGTGGAAGATGCGGCGCAAGCCATCGGCTCGACCTGGAAAGGCCAGCGCATCGGCTCCTTTGGCGACTTTGCCTCCTTCAGTTTTCAGGCCAATAAAAACATCACCACCGGTGAAGGTGGTTGCCTGGTATTAAACAATGAAGCAGAAGCCAAACTGGCCGAACGCTATCGCTTACAAGGCGTATCACGCACCGGGCATGATGGGATTGATGTCGATGTGTTGGGCGGCAAATACAATATGACGGATATCACGGCGGCCATCGGTTTGGGCCAAATGCGGCATATTGATGCAATTAACCAACATCGCCGTGCATTGGCGCAACATTATTTTGACTGTTTTGGACCGGATTTCGAAGCCCAAACCGGGGCGCAATTGCCGCTGGCTGCCTTTGACAGCAGTAATTGGCATCTGTTTCAAATCATTTTGCCGGACAACCCAAAACTCACGCGCGCGCAATTCATGGCCAATATGCTGGAACTGGGAGTCGGAATCGGCTACCATTACGCGCCGATTCACTTATTTACGCTATACCGGGCACGCGGCTTTCATGAAGGCATGTTTCCGGTAGCCGAACGGGTGGGCCGCCTGACCGTGACCTTGCCGATGTTTTACGCAATGACCCTGGCCGACGTAGAACGCGCGGTAGCTGCGGTAAAATCGGTATTGGCATCAGCTTGAGGCTAGAAAAATACGTGACCATTTGGCATAAAACTAACCGTAAATTGCATGAAACTACCCTTATCAATCGTCATCCCTGTGTACAACGAAGAGGCCGGACTAGCGCACCTGTTTGCACGCCTGTATCCTGCACTGGATGCCTTGGGCATGGATTATGAAATTATCTTCGTCAACGATGGCAGTCGCGACAATTCGATCTCGATTTTGGCGGCTCAATATCGGCAGCGCCCGGATGTGACACGGGTTGTGCTGTTTAACGGCAATTATGGTCAGCATATGGCGATTTTGGCCGGGTTTGAGCAAACCAGGGGCGATATCGTGGTCACGCTCGATGCCGATTTGCAAAATCCGCCCGAAGAAGTGGCCAATTTGGTGGCCAAAATACGCGAAGGCCATGATTATGTCGGCTCGATCCGGCGCAAGCGGCGTGATTCCGCCTGGCGCACCATTGCCTCCAAATTAATGAATCGCCTGCGTGAACGCATTACCAAAATCCAAATTACCGATCAAGGCAATATGTTGCGTGCGTATAGCCGCAATGTGGTTGATCTGATCAATCAATGCGCCGAAGTCAATACCTTCGTACCCGCGCTGGCTTACACCTTCGCACGCAGACCGGCGGAAATTGTGGTCGAGCACGAAGAGCGCTCGGCAGGCGAATCCAAATATTCGCTGTATAGCCTGATTCGACTCAATTTTGATTTGGTTACCGGCTTTTCTTTGGTGCCGCTGCAAATGTTTTCGATGTTGGGCATGGGCTTGGCGCTGGGTTCCGCTTCTTTAGTGTTGATGTTGCTATACCGCCGCTTTATGTTGGGTGCGGAAGCGGAAGGCGTGTTCACGCTGTTTGCGATCAACTTTTTCTTTATGGGTGTGATTTTATTTGGCATCGGCTTGGTGGGTGAATATGTGGGTCGCATCTTCCAGCAGGTACGCGCGCGGCCACGCTATGTGGTGCAAACCATTTTACAAACTTTGCCCGAAACCCCGCCCGAGGCCGCGCCGCCGCTGATCGACCCGGCCAGCGGCACAATCGAAAAACGCACGATCTCGCGCTTATGAGTACACCTATGAGTACACCTATGACAGCATTAACCCGCGCCCCCACGAACCCGCTCACCCAGCCAGCGCGCGCGGTGGTATTTGCCTATCACAGCGTCGGCGTCCACGCGATCAAGGTGTTGCTGGCGCGCGGCGTGCAAATCGATTTGGTGGTCACGCATCTGGACAATCCACAAGAAACGATTTGGTTTGAATCGGTGCTTGAACTATGTCGGCAACATGAGATTGCCGCCATCACGCCGGAACATGGCAAGGATCCGGATTTGCATGCTCAGGTCGCCCAAATCGCGCCCGATTTCATCTTCAGTTTTTACTACCGCCACATGTTGCCGATGCCATTATTGGCACTTGCGCGCCAGGGGGCCTATAATTTGCACGGCTCCTTGCTACCCAAATACCGGGGCCGCGTCCCGGTGAATTGGGCGGTATTGCATGGCGAAAGCGAAACTGGCGTAACCCTGCACCAAATGACGGCCAAGCCGGATGCGGGCGATATTATCGACCAAATCAGCGTACCGATTTTACCGGACGACACCGCCTTCGAGGTGTTTGGCAAGCTCACCGTGGCCACCGAACAAGTGCTGTGGCGCAGCATACCGGCCCTGATTGAAGGCAGCGCCGGCCACAGCAAAAACGATTTAACGCAAGGTAGTTATTTTGGTGGACGCAAACCGGAAGACGGGCGCATTGATTGGAGCCAAAGCGCGCAACAGGTGTACAACCTGTACCGGGCCGTGGCCCCGCCCTACCCCGGTGCTTTCACCAGCCTTGGCAACAACACGGTGGTGTTGGCACGGGCGCGGCTATTATCAGCCAGCGCCAGCACGCCCTGGGCTGCCGCCTGCCAGGGCTTGCCGCCGGGCTTGTTCATCTTGAATGATACCGTGTTGGGGCTGTGTGGCGATGGCGGCCTGTTGCATATCGCTGAATTACGCCACGACAATCAAATTTTAAGCATTGCCCAATGTAAGGCGCTGGCCACCCCCTTGGCCACCCCACCATCAAACTAACCCACTTTGGATCATCATGAAAAAAGTTCTTATCCTCGGCATTAACGGTTTTATCGGCCACCATTTGGCGCAAGCTATACTCGATACCACCGATTGGCATATCTATGGCATGGATATGGCCAGCAGCCGCATTACCGCTTTACTCAATCACCCGCGCCTGCATTTTTTTGAAGGCGATATGACCATCCATAAAGAATGGGTGCATTACCATATCAAAACCTGCGATGTGATTTTGCCGCTGGTCGCCATTGCCACCCCTTCGATGTATGTGCAACAACCGCTGCGCGTGTTTGAACTCGATTTTGAAGCCAATTTACCGGTGGTGCGGATGGCGGCGCAATACAAAAAGCATTTGGTTTTCCCTTCCACCTCAGAAGTGTATGGCATGTGCCATGATGAAGAGTTTGACCCGGAGAATTCGGAATTAATCACTGGCCCCATCAATAAGCCGCGCTGGATTTATTCTTGCTCCAAGCAATTAATGGATCGCGTGATTTGGGGTTATGGCATGGAAGGTTTGAACTTTACCCTGTTTCGTCCGTTTAACTGGATTGGGCCGGGGCTGGATTCGATTCATACGCCCAAACAGGGTTCCAGCCGGGTGGTATCGCAATTTCTTGGCCATATTGCGCGGGGTGAAGATATTTCACTGGTCGATGGCGGCTTGCAAAAGCGCGCGTTCACTTATGTCGATGATGGCATTAGCGCCTTGATGAAAATCATTGCCAATAAAGGCGGGGTGGCGAGCGGTAAAATCTACAATATCGGCAACCCGGGCAATAACCATTCGATTCGCGAATTGGCCGAAACCATGTTGCAATTGGCACAAGAATACACGGAATACGCCGTCAATGCGAAGAAGGTGAAGTTGGTCGAAACCAGTTCGGGCGAATATTACGGTCAAGGCTACCAGGATGTAAAAAACCGCGTGCCAAAAATCACCAATACCTGTGAAGATTTGGGCTGGCAGCCGAGCGTCGGTTTTAGCGCGGCCTTGCGCGGTATTTTTGAATCCTACCGTAATCAATTATGTAATCAAATACAGGCATGAGTCAAACCACGACAATGCCTCCAACGGCTGCGGGTCAAACCGCGCCGCTGATGGTTTTAAAAATCGATGTCGATACGTATCGCGGCACGCGGGAGGGTGTTCCCAATCTGGTCAAGCTGTTACAGCAGCACCACGCTTTGGCGACGTTTTTATTCTCGCTTGGCCCGGACCACACGGGCTGGGCCATGAAGCGCGTGTTTCGGCCCGGTTTTTTTAGCAAAGTCTCGCGCACCAGCGTGGTGGAGCACTATGGCATTAAAACCCTGCTGTATGGCACGCTGTTACCGGGGCCGGATATTGGCGCGCGCTGTGTCGAAGAAATGCGCACGGTTGCACGAAGCGGGTTTGAATGCGGCATCCACACCTGGGACCATGTACTGTGGCACGACCATGTGCGCACCCGTGACGCTGCTTGGACTACGCGGCAAATGCAACAATCGGCGCAGCGCTTTGCGCAAATTTTCGGCTGCGCCCCTGCCACCCACGGCGCGGCAGGCTGGCAAATGAACCCTTACGCCTTCGCGCAGCTCGACCAGTTGGGCATACGCTACGCATCCGACGGGCGCGCCAGCCTGGATGAGCGGGGTGCGCTGTGCAAGCGCGATGGCGGGCCATATCGGCTGGCGGCACAGGACGGCAGCGCGCATCACTGCATCCAAATGCCCACCACCTTGCCGACGCTGGATGAAATTCTGGGGCGGGAGATCGATGGAACGGTGTTAACGCCGGCCAATGTGGCGAGCCATTTGCTAAAACTCACGCAAGAGAATCGGCGTGATCATGTCTACACCCTGCATGCTGAATTGGAAGGGCAAAAACTCAACCCCGTGCTGGCAGAGTTGATTGATGGCTGGCAAGCGCAGGGATACCGCTGTGTGAGCATGGGAGAGTATGCCAAAACACTGGACCCGGCCAGTTTGCCGTTGACTGCGCTACAATGGGGCGAAGTACCGGGGCGCTCGGGGAAATTGGTGTTGGCGGGGTAGCCCTGCCCCCCCACGCACAAACCATGCTTGAACAACAAAGGCAACCTGTTATATGGCACAAATTCAGAAAATCAGCGTTCATGGATTTAAATCAATCAATGCCTTGGTTGATTTTGAATTGCGGCCCTTGAATGTGCTCATTGGTGCCAATGGCGTGGGCAAGAGCAATTTCATCAGCCTGTTTAAGCTGTTGCACAATCTATACCATCAAAATTTACAGCTCTACCAGCAAATTCAAGGTGGGCCAGATGCACTATTGCACTTTGGCCGCACAACAACGGAGCGATTTTCGGCTGAATTTTGGGTGAATCAACTCATTGAGCTCGATTCCCACCAAAATAATGCCCTTGTATTTCCGGGTTACTCGTTTTCTTTGGTACCAACCCAGGATAATCATCTCGCCTTTGAGAGGGAAGAATTCTTTTTGGCGGCGGTTCACGACCGCCCGGTTTTTATGCCCGTGGCACCGGGAAATGGCTATCTTGAAGCCAAATTAAAGGATGCGAAAGATCCCACGGTGGCATGGCTACTGCAGGAACCGATTCGCAGTTGGCAGGTGTACCATTTCCACGACACCAGCGAAACAGCCAAAGTCAAACGCATCCACCCCAGCAACGACAATTTACAGCTCCAGCCGGACGCCGCCAATCTGGCTGCTTATTTGCGCATGCTGCACGACCAGCACCCGCAAGCCTACCGCGACATCATCCAAGCCATTCAATTGGTATTACCCCACTTCGATGATTTTGTCCATCGTGCTGGCCCGCCCGAGCATATTCAACTGGAGTGGAAACAAAAAGGCAGGCCCAACAACGTCTTCAAAGCGCATATCCTGTCCGATGGCAGCCTGCGCTTTATTTGCCTGATGACGCTGCTGTTACAGCCCATTTCCCTGCTGCCAGACACGATTTTGATCGACGAACCGGAGTTAGGCCTACACCCGGCTGCGTTGGTAATTTTAGCGGATGTGCTGAAACAGGTTGCCGAACAAAAACAACTCATCATTGCAACCCAATCGGTTGAATTGATTAATGCCTTGTCGCCAGAAGATGTAATTATTGTGGAGCAAGAAGACGGCGCATCCACCTTCCGCCGTTGCAATGAACAGGAATTGAGCCAATGGCTGGGCGATTATGCGATGGGTGAGCTATGGCTGCGTAATATTTTGGGGGGACGGCCCTGATATGAAACCAATTATCGTCAAAGTTATTGTTGAAGGGCAAACAGAAGAACAGTTTATTAAGCAGGTAATCCGCCCACATCTAAAGTCACACAGTCTTGTACTTGTGCCAGAAATGATGGGAATGCATGGCGGAAACTATAGTTATGCCCGCCTGAAAGATTTTGCACGCAGAACGCTGGCACAATCGCCAGATGACTTTGTCAGTACCTTTGCCGACCTATACGCCTTACCAAACGACTTCCCCGAGTTTGAACAAGCAAAACTACAAAATGGTGGGCCAAATCAAGCCAGCTTTTTGCAGCAAGCTTTACGCACTGCCATTGAGCAAGAAACCCAATGCCGACCAGGTCGATTTGTGCCGCATATTCAACCCTACGAAATCGAGGCATTGCTTTTTTCCGATATCAATGTCCTTAGTGATGGCAATGAGGGCTGGAAAAGTAGCTTCACGGAATTGCAACAAGTCCTCCGTGCCTTTGCCACGCCAGAACACATTAATGGAAGCCCACAAACTCACCCGTCAAAACGGCTGGAAAACCGTGTCCTTCCGGTGAGCCAGCATGAAATATTTTAAATCCTTTGCTATCGTCAATTCCCATATCAACCACAGGAATGGAGTAAATGATGAAAGCAACCATGAAACCACCCCCAGTTCACGTCGAAGACCTTGATGAG
>JBKJLF010000676.1:0-18517 GCA_046597185.1 Burkholderiaceae bacterium
ACTAATCGATCAATTGAACCTCAAATGGCCCAAGCCTGTGCCGGAAGGCTTTTGTGATTCCGTGACCCCGCCCAAGCCAATAGAAGAGGGCGATTTTCAAGAAGTGTAAAACTTACCAGGCATATCGCTTTACCATCGCGGATAAATCGATATGCCAAACCGCTGCAAGACTCCCCTCAAGCTACCGCCTGATACAACCACCCGCCTTTTTGCCTTTGCGTCAAGACCTGCAATTCCATCGCCGCCCTTGCATGGCTGATGCGCAAGCTGGCCAAATCCCGATAAATCTGATTCGCCTTTCTGCGCCTTAGCACCGCATCGCCCGCATCCAAAAAGCCTTCGGCATAACTGCAAACCTTCTCCAACCAGCCAGAACTGGCCTTGGCCCCCATCTTTTGCCGCACTTCCTCCATGGCTTTTTGCAAGTTGTTTTCAATTTGCGCCAACTGCCCCTGTTGCCGCTCATTTTGCAGCACCTTTGCTGCTTGCGCCAAGGCTTGCCTTAAATGCTGCTCGCTCAACAAACCAAAGTTTTGCATCCGCCCCAGTGCCGCCAGGCTACGTTCCACCAGCGCCGGGTCGCGACTTTGCAAGCCCTGGCAGGCCACATGGCAGGCATCCCAGGCTTGCCAGCAATAAATAAAGCCCAAGCCCGTGCCCTTGATGTTTTGTATCCCCATCACCCGGTTTTCAAAACCCGGCGGGGCTTGTTCGGCCAGCATTTGGATGATGCTGTCGCCGCTGGCGTAATAGTCTTCCACCACCACCAGCTTGCGGCTAAACCACAGCCACAACAAATCCCGAAACGCCTGATTCAGCGCGTCATCATTGGCCGCAGCCTTCTGCAGTTTTTGTTTGAATTCGGTATATTCCTGCATGCTTTGCTGCGCTTGGCTAATACTGTCCAGCGTGGCGTCAATATACTGGCAATTGAGCGCTTGCAAACTCGCCTTCAAGGCGTGTTGATCTTGCCACTGGCTTAAACAAGCCGCAAACCGTTGCAAACCCTGGCCCTGCAACATCGCCTCCAAACGCTGGCTAATGTGCTGCGGTAAAAACGCTACCCGCATATGGCGCGCGAAATTGTCCAATACCTGTTCCGCTGCCACGCCGGTTGGCCATAAACTGATGCCTTGCGCATGCGCATCCCACGCTTCGCGGATATACCCCTGCAAACCGGCCAGGTTGGAGCCAATTAAAAAATGCCGATCCGCACGCAAATCTTCCACCAAAATATTGGCAAACACGCGTGAGCGCGCTACCCGGTCACCGCGATTGTTCACCACCGTCGAAATAAACACGCCCGGCTGCTGCTCATAATCCATCTTGTCAAAGCCAACCCGGTTCCAATTGCCGATGCAACCAAAACGCTCATTGGCTGACATCCCATTCACAAACGACAGTTTTCGCCCCGCCACTAGCGCCAGCGGGTAGGTTTTCAGCACGCCCAAATCCGGCACCACGCGATCCGCCATTTCTTTGAGCGCAAAGTCTTCGCGTATGCCCAGCTCGCGCCCCATGGCCAGCACCAGCGAGATATTGTCCGGATGCTCCTGATACGGAAAGCGCGCCAGCACATCGGGCGTGAGCATGCCCGATTCCAACCAACCCACGCCCACCATGCGCGTGCCCAGCTTGTCTGCCGCGCTGCGCAAAATCGGGCGCATTTGCTCTTCGCTGGTGATCACCACACCCTTGGGTGGAATGAAATTGGTCATTACCTGCGGAATATTAATCCCGGCCGGGCCTTGCAAATCTTCATGATCGGGGATGGTGTTGGTAATGGTGGAAATATCGTCGCGCATCCAACTACGCTGCAAGAGTTGTACAAAATCCGGCGTCAAGGCCATGCATTCCCATAAAAACACTTCACAACCCAGTTTGGGCGACATGCCCACCAAATGGTGTTGCTCCCATATCGTGGCTTTGTCATAGGGGCGGAATAAAAACATTTCACGCAGGTCGTCAAACGGGTGGCCGTGCAAAAACATCGCTTCGCAACCGGTGGTTTTACTCACCACGCTATAACCCAGCGCATTAAACAGCGCTGCTTTAATGCGCTCGGTGCCGGATTTGCCGCGCGTGCCCCAGCCGCCTACCACCAGCGGTATGGCATTGCGGGCACGTTGCATCAACCAGTTTTGATAGATGTGGTTGCCCACAAACAAGCCCAAACCGGCCAGCGTGAACAGGGTTAAATCAAACAGCGAATTTTCAAACGATGAAAAGAAATAATTTTCAAAACGTGCCCATTGCTCATTCAACTGTTCTGAAAACTGCGCCGACCCCAACAAAGCCAGCGGCAAGGGCAGGGAGAAGAAACGCCCCACCGCCGGGTCCAGCCCCCAGCGCCATTCTTTGGCGTATTGGTGCGGGGTAAATTTCACCTTGAAGCCCAATTTTGCCACTTGCTGCAAATAGCTGTCCGGCTTGGCCTGGCTCTCTTCACGCCAATTGCGTAAATGCGCCAGTTGCTTGAAATTGACGCTGAGCCAGGTTTTGGCCTTGATGCGCGCCAATAAGCCGCGCGGGGCGCGCACTTCGGTGATGCCTTCGGCGGTGTAAATGCGTAGCGGCTCGGCGTTGAAATCTTCATCCAGCGCAGAAATGAGTTCATCGGCCAGTGGCAAATAGGGCCGCCAACCGGCTTCGGTATCCAGTTGCAAGGGTTCGCCCGGCACCTTGGTTTCCGACATTTCCGCCATAATGGTGGAAGGCACGCGCACCTGGCCGCGAAATAAACGGCCAATGGTGTGGCGGAAAGCTTGGCGTTTGTCGGTGGAAGGGTGGCGTAACTCATGCAGCCAACGCCACAGCCGAAACCCAAAGCGGTGGCCGCGCCATAAACGCCAGCCGCTGCCGGTTTTTTCCAGCGAAACACCATAATCGTGACGGTTTAATACCGCCAAAATGCGCCCCAGTTCCAGCGCCGAGATATGGTTAAACTGTTTCGGCAGGCGCGCATAATCGCCCGGTTTGCAATCGTTCATGGCGCTGGCCAATGGGGCCACCAGGGCAATGCGTTCGGGCGTGCTGTATAGCCACAGGGTTTCGGCGGTTTGTGCGCACCAGCGCCGCACCTGGTACTCGCTGGATTGGTGCAAGTTGTCGAGCGCATCGTTGACGCTGGCCAGCCAGTGCGCCACTTTTTGCGGTTCACTTGCGGCGCACGCAGTGGCACACTCGATGACACATTGCTCTACGCTGCGCAATAGCACGCGTAGTGGGAACACGGTTTGTTCGTGCTCCAGGGCTTGCGCCAACCATTCGGCCACAGCCAGCGTCGGGTGTTGTTGCGCCAGCGCGGGCAGTTGCATGGCGGCGCAAGCGCGTACCTTGGGTTCGGCATCAAGCAGCAATAAACAGGGAAATAGTTCAGCGCAGACTTCACCCGGCGCGCTCACCAGAGCGATCGCTGCGCCTTGGCGCACATAAGGGCTGGGGTCGCGTAGCGCCAGTTTGAACAGGTCAAACAAGTCTTTGGGTTGGGCGATTTGTTCGACCAGCACATTAATAATGCGCCGCCGCACGAATAAATCATCAGCTCCATCCACCCCACGCGGTTGTTGCAGGCGCTTTTTGGCGACGGTTAAAAAGTTGGCGGGCGAGAGGGTTTGCAATAGTTTGAGCGCCGCACATTGTATCCAGATATTCAAGCTGTGATCCAGCGCTGAGCGGTAAATGTATTGCAGCGCGCTGTGGCCAAGCGCACCTTCTTGCTGCGCTTTGGGTAAGCTGACTACGGCGGTGGCCAGGCAGACAAAGGCGTCAATGCGGATTTGACCATTGCCGATATGGGTAAACAGCGGCAATACCGTGGTTTCCAGCGATAATTGTTGCCAGTTGGCCAAAGCTTGCTCCGGTTGGGCCGCAATATAGCTGGCGGCAATATGGCCTAATTGGCGTAAGCTTAAGGACAGCCGCCGCTCCAGGAGCGCTTGCATTCTGGCGTAGCGGTCACCCAGTGCGTCGATGCCAAACCAACGCTTGAGGGCGCGCCTGTCCTGGCGCAATGCGCGGCCAGTGGCACCCATTTCGGCCGCATATTGCAGCACCAGTTCATCGTGCTCGGCGCTTTCCAGGTTGCTGGCGAGGTTGCCTGCGAGGTTGCCTGCACTCAGACGCAGGTTAAAGTCGCCGTGGCGTTCGCGCCGGGCTTCAATTTGCTGGCTGATTTGGCTGATGCTGTTACGCAGGAAAATGCATAGGCCGAGCGCCTCCTGTTGCGGCATCGCGTTATTGCGCCAAAGCAGGTATTCCTGGGCTATTTGCTCCAGACAGGCTTGTTCAATCCGGCGTTCATGCGGGGCCAAGCCTTGCGCTAAAATGTTAATGATTGTATCTATTTTCATGGTTTTTAGTTATTTTTAAATGCTGCATTATACATCAACTTATTTTTAAAGGTAATATCTTTTTTGATTTATTTTTTGAAATCATCGGGGCTGGCGCGGATTAATTGGCACTGTTTAATGGGTTTCGGGTGCTCGGCGCTGACGCAAATCGCGGAACATGATTTCTTCCGGCAAGAAATCGCGGTAGCCGCGTCCATTGCCAAAGTTCAAGGCCACGCCAATAGCGGCATTGGTGCGGTGCTGCACCAGATCACGGCTCACGCTCACGCCCAGTTCCAGCCGGTGTTGCTGATTGAGCCAAATATCGGTGCTGGCATTGGCGACTAACTGGCGTTGATTCTTGCTACCGCCATAGGCCGCAGCGTCGGCTGCCGTGCGCAGGGTTTGGGTGTCGAGCCGGATGCCTACATTGGCAGGCCCGAGTAACTGCTTCCAGCCGATTTGGGTGTTGATTGATTTGGGTAGCAAGTTACTACCCGTAACCAGTTTGATTTGGGTCGAGAGTTGGGTGTCCAGCTTGGGGCGGTAGTTGAATTGGTCGCTTAATTCAAAGCCGATTTTGGCATTGACGCCATAGGGCGATTGGTTATGGGATTCTACCCCGTCCACCAAATAATCCTGATCGGTGCTGCTGGCTTTGCCGCGCACAAACAGGGCCAGCTTGGGCTCATGCGTGGCCACGGGCGAAATCATGCGTTGCTGTTTGATATAGGCACTGGCTGCGGCCTGGTAGTTGGCGCTGGCAGTGCCATGGTGTGCCAACACCTGGGCGTTGGCACCAAGTACGATGCCACGCCACCCGAGGTCGTGCGTGAGGGCGGCATACGCCCCCAGGCCCGGTTGCGGCACGCCTTGCTGCTTGCGCGTGAACAGGTCGGCCCGATACCAGTTATGCTGGTCGGCATCGTAATAGCGATATCTGGCCCCGCTTTCAATCACCACAGGCTTGTCGCCCTTGGCGGCGGCGTTGCCTGGCTGTGCTTGGGACAGACTGCCGTAAGCGGCCCAGGTGCCGCTTTCTTGCCCGCCCAAGGGGAGTGCGGCGCTGGCTGGTGCCAGATTTTTGGGGGCTGCATTGCTGGTTGCGTTGGCGCTGAGCTTGGCTGTCCCGTTGTTTGCTGCGTTGTTTGCTGCGTTGTTTGCTGGGTTGTTTGCTGGGTTGTTTGCTGGGTTGTTTGCTGCGTTGTTTGCTGTATTGTGTGCTACATCAGGCTCGCTTTGGTTGCTGATGGCCGCTACCTGAATCAGCGGGTTCGCCACCGAAATGGTCGCCGGCTGGTTCTCAGGGTTCGCTGCCGCAAAGGCCGCCACCTCAATCAAAGGCCCGGCTACCGGAATCGGTGTCACTTCGATCTGGCGCGGCGGCGTGACCGGGCGTGCTGGCATGGCTTGGCGCGTAAAAATGCGGAACAAGGCTTCTTTTTCGCCAGCACGCGGGGTCAGGTTGAATTTGTTCCACGGCTGATCGAGCAGGCGATAACGGCTATGGGTTTGCCCATCGACCCAATGGTCAAGGCGCAGCCAAACTGGCCCCGGTATCATCAGCTTGATCGGTTCCTGATGGGTGGCGACATGGTAAAAACGCTCGTTGGCATCGAGTACATCGCGGTTGCCAGCGTTTTTGTCTTGCATGGTGACGCCCAAAAATTGATTGGCGAGCGGGTTTTTAATCCACACCTTGACCGATTGCTGGCCTTTGCCCAAATTCAGCGCATGCGCTACCTGGCTTGCATTGGCGGCCAGATTGACGTTTTGAATCGGGCCATTATTGAGTTGTACTTGCGCCAACAATGCGGCTGCGGGTTGGGCGCTGACATCGCGATTAAACAGCGCCAAATTCAAGCGACCGGGCTGGGTGTTGAACCAGCTTAATACCAAACGGCTGCCGCCAGTGAGCAGATATTCGTCTTTATGCGTGCTGGAGAGTAGCGCACGCCGTACCCGCAAAGCCGGGGTTTCCGGTTCATAATTGCTGATCATGCGGCTGCGCAGGCCAGCGCTGTTTTGTACCGTGGCAACCGGCATCCATTCGCTATTGCGCAGCAGTCGCTCCATTAAACCGCCGCTGCCCGATAGTTCCGGGTGTTTGGCTTGTAAATCGCTGGCGCTGGCCAGCAAGGCTTGCCCACGTACCGGGGCTTTTTCGCTGCGCCAGAGCAGGGCGGTGAGTTGTTCTTGTACCTGCGTCGGGGTTTGCGCTGCGGGCAGTTTGGCGAAATCATCCCAATTTTGCGTGGCAAGGATGCGCGCCAAGGCTTGGCTGGGGGCGCTGTCTGGGCTTTGGTTGGGCGTTGGGTTGGGCGTTGGGTTGGGCGTTGGGTTGGGCGTTGTTGGGGCGGACATGCTGGCAAAGCCGGGGGCGAAGCTTGGCATTTGATTTTTCCAGTGCAATACCTGCGCATTGGCCCCTGCATTGGCATTGTCCGATACGATTACGCTGACGCAATCGCGGCAAGCCCAAAATTTGGGCGCGCTTGCTTCGTTCACCGCAAGCTTGTTTTGGCCGCGCAGGCTATCTTCGGTCAGCAAAGGTAGCACTGGCAAAGGCAAGGCGGGTACGGATGCGCGTGCGTTGACGAGTAGCGGGATGCCGTCGCCGGATACATTAATCTCATGCCAGCCGGGGCCAAATTCCAGGTCTTTCAGTACCGCCTGGCCGGGTACTTGTTCGTCATGCCCAATCAGTTTTAAGCCATTGGCAGGCCAGTTTTGATTGATGGCGACTGGCCAGATATGTTGCCCGGCCACTTCTTCCACCTTCATCCAACCCTCGATCATGGTGTGCGAGTTGAGCGGGTGCAGCGGGCGTGCTTCCAGGCGTAGTTTGAGCGGGCCTAAAAAGCGCAGCTTGAGCGGCTTTTCCGGTTCGGCCCGGTAAGTGGTGGTATGGCTGTCCTGATTGATGGCGTACAAGCTGTGGCTACCCGCAAAATCGATAATCTGGCTTGGGATTTCTTTCCATTGCTGCGCGCCGGGGTGGCTGGCTTGCCAATCGGCCCAGGCCTGGCTCAGGGTGGGGCTGAGGGCAGGGCTGAGGGCAGGGCTGAGGACCGAATTGGCGGCATTGCCCGTGCGGCCACTGGCGCGCTCAGCCTGAATTTGTTGTTGCAATTGCTGGCCGCGCTGCAAGTGCGCGGCAAATTCGGCAGCGGTGTTGGCGTCGGCGGCTGCATTCGTGGTTTGCTTTCCTCCAGCTTGTTGGCTCAGTTCCGCGCTGATATTAAATGACGTGGCCGCCTGTTCAAACTGGCCTTGCCATGCGTAACGCTGGCCTTGCCAAAATTCCCGTTCGGCGCTGCTGCTTAAATCGGCTTGCAGGGTCTGGAATAATTGCAGCCAATTGTTTTGCAGCGCGGCGCGCAACATCATGGGCAAGGGGCGCTCTTTGGCGGGTAGCAGCAGGGCGGCCAGCAGGGCCAAATCATGTTTATCATTTTCTTGCAATGAAATGGCTAATGCGCGCAGGCTGGCGCTGTCTTGCGCACGCATGAAGGCGGCGCAACGCACCAATAAGTCACTCGGCAGATCGAGATTGCTGCGATAAATTTCACTCAATTGCTGCGCAGCTTGCTGGCGCACGCCGGGTCGGCTGCTATACAGCAAGCGCTGCTTTAAGCTTTGCTCGGCCAAAAAGGTTTCGCCAAGGGCTAACAGCGCCTGAATTTTGCCTTGCTCGGCTTGCTCGATTAATTCCGGATGGTTGCTGTGCGAGGCTTGGGCCCATTTCTCCAGTGCAGGCAGCCAGTTGACTTGTTTGGCATAGTCCCGCGCGGCCTGGGCGGCGTTGGCGGCTTGGGTGTAGTGGGCGTTGGCGGTGTCGGGGGCTTCTTGCTGTGGCTTGCCTGCGCTGGCGGGCTTATTCTCTTGCGCCGGGGCGCTGATGTTGTTGGCCAGCAGGTTAAATTCGCTTTCGATGAAACGTACCAAGCCTTGCAATTGATTATGCAGCGCTGCTTGCGCATTGTTGTTTTCCGGGGTGTTGGCGCTGTCTTCTTGCTTGATGGCTTGGGTCAAGTCTTTTACGCAGAGGGTTTGGCTTTGGGCGCGCGCCAGTGTGCTGAGCAAGGCGGTTTCCGACAGGGTATAGGGTTGCGCCACCCGCAGCTTGAGGGCCAACCACAGCGGTGTGCTGTGCTCGGGCTGGGCGTTGGCCTCAGTACGCCATACCTTAACACTGCTCACATGGGCCGGCAGCGGGATGTCGATGGCGCTGACGGCCAGCAATGCGCCCGGCATTTGGGTGCGGCTGAAGGCAGCATCGGTGGTGCTGCCGCCGTATTGGCCATAGCGCCAGTGTTGCATTTGTAAGGCAACCAGTGCCGGGTCGCTGGCCAGCAAGTGCGCGGGCGTGGGCTGGCCCAGTTTTAGCTCGAACGGGCTCTGCTGATCAAATTGCAGCATGATTCGATTATTTGCATTGCCAGTATCGGCATGCAAGGCAATATGCAAGCGGCTTGCGGCGCTACGCTCGGGCAGGCGGTAAGATTGCGCCGGGCCATGTTCCAAAGCGGTGAAGCGTGCCGAATTCAAGCCCGCCAGCAATTGATCCTGATGTTGGGTCGCAAACACCTTGGCCCATGGGCGCTCGCCAATTTCAGTCAGGCGCGGGTTGCTGTACCAGGCGAAACGGGCTTCACTGCGGCTGTGTTTTTGCTCCGGTAACAGATCGCGCAAATGGGTGCGCTGGTTTAAAAACTCGCTCGCTTCGATACGCAGGCCCTTATCATCGCGCTGTTTTTCTGCTGCATTTTGCAGCAAGGCCGCCGCCAGGGTGCTGCCTTCGCGGTGCTGGTTGTCTTGTTGCACCCGTTGCGCGGCGTGCAAGGCGCTGTCGCCATCGCCCTGGCTGGCTTGTTGCAATTGCGCCTGATTTAAACGCCATGGACTGTGCTGTAACTCGGGTTTGAGGGCGACACGATTAAACTCGACGCCGGCATTGAGTTGGCTGAAACGGTAGTCTTGCTGCTGGTCTTGTTGCAGCAAACGCGCCAAAAAGGGGCCGGTGCTGCGTAAGGTGAGTTCATGTTCGCCTGCGGGTACATCAAAATAGGCAGATTTTTCGCTCGACAAGACCGCCATTTTGCCATCCAGCCAAAGCGCCTGGCTGTGGTCAAAGCTGGCGGCGTAGTGTAATTGGGCCCGTTCGCTGCTTTCGTTCTCAAGCCGGTTCTCAAGCCGGTTCTCAAGTCGGTTCTCAAGTCGGTTCTCAACCTCGTTGCCAGTCGCCACGCTGCGGCGCGTGACGCTAACCTGCCAATTTTGCGCGACATCGGTTTCGCTGGGCCCATAGCGCCAGCGCCCTTGCAAGTTCAGGCGCGCCGGCCCGCGCACGGTGACGCGGGTGACGGCGGCGTTGCTGCCGCTACTGCTTTCTGCATTGTCAGCGCTGTCGCTGCTGGCAATCTCCCAATAGTCTTGCGCCGCGCCTTCGCTATCGGCACGCAAGGGGTGAACCGGGCCACTGAGCGGATATAAACGACGATAAGGCGCAAGCGTGCCCAGGTTTTCATGGCGCGACACGAAAACGCCAATCTGCAAGGGCTGGCTCAAATTGGCCGCCGCCTGAATTTGCACAATGCGGCTGGTATCAACATACTGTTCCAGTGCCAGGCTATTGCCTTGTGCGCCCACCTTGGGCGTTTCACGCAATGCCAAGCTTGGGCCGCCCACATTGGCTTGATTGCGCCAAAAACTTACGTCCTCCGGTTTGAGCGGGCCATTCGCGCTTTGCACGCGCAAAAATTCGCCTGCTGGCAAGCGTACCGAAATACTTTCCCCCGCGTGTAGGGTAACCACTTGCCATGCCAGATTGGGATGCTTGTGGCTGGTATTGCCAGCGGCCCAGTAAACGTCACGGCTACTCAGGTTGGTGGTGGTGACGTTATCCCAGCGCAGCGGCTGCTGTAACTGCCAGGACAATTGCAATTGCACGCCATCCACGCCACTGGCCAGCACTTGCACCGGTGCCAGCCCCAGGCCAAACGCCGTGCCTGAGAGCAGGATGGAACCTATGACCGTATTGCGCCCCAATGGCAAACCAGTGGGCAGGATTTGTCGATGTTTTAAATTCGGGTTGAGTTTTGCTGTTACCACTTTCATTTTACGTTCCCGTGCAGTGGCTTATTCAATAATTTGGACATGTTGGATCTCGGTTTGATGATGTAATTTTCGTTGTGGTGCCAGCGTCGCAGACAGGCGCGAGAGTGAAACATAGGCTGGCTTGGCGGATTTTAAGGTAATGCGATAGCGCCCCAGTGGCGCGTCTGCCGGAAAGGGCAAAAAGATCGGGTTGCCACCATCGCTAAGTTGGCCTTCGGTATCAAACACCCGCCCTGTGCCCGCCGCCGGACGCACATTCGCCACCCGGTCGGCAAATACCCAGGCCGATAAGGGCTTGAGTGTCGGCAAGGGCGGACCTTCAATACGAATGCTGACTTTACCATCCTGTGCTTGCCCGGCATACTGGTACAGCCTTGCGGTCAGGGTTTCAGCGCTGGCGCTGGTACGCTCATAGTCAAACACCAGTTCGCCATTAAAGCGTTGACCGACGCGGCGCATCAGCGCATTGGTACTGGGGCGCATGTGGTTGATTAAAACCTGGCCCTGCAAGCGGCTCTTGACCTGCAAGCTATGGCGGCCAGCGGCAATGCCGGGCAGTTCGTATTCGCCATATGGGCCATGCGCGGCAATGCTGTAAAACGGCTTGCCGTCGAGTGAAATTTCTAACTCGGTGGCCTGATTTGGCCCAAGCCAAACCAAAGTCGGTTGAATCACGCTGGTGCCCTGATAGGTGGGAATCTCGATGGCTTTGGCCACCCCCAGGCCAATCGGGCTAAACATGGTCGGTAATGCCTCTTCCCGATACGGCACGTCCACTTCACGCGGGGTATAAATCGGGCGCGCCAGCCAATCGCCACGGGGGCGGTAGTCTTGCCATTGAAAAGCCCCGGTCAAAATCTTGCCTTGTTCTTCAGATTGTTCCAGCGGGCGCGATTGCAGTGCCAATAAACGGCTGCGATCATTGCTGATCATGCTTTCCTCGTTTTGCGGACGCAATAAAAACCAGGCGGGGATGCGTTTTCCCACTGCGTCGTAAGCATAAAAATCGTCCGGTATGCGCAGCTCACGCGCCAGCGCATACGGGCGCGAGTGCGCTACCACCAAAATCTTTCCTTGATTGATGTCTTGATCTGCGCGCACCGTAAAACGTGCCGTGTTGGCTGGCAAAACAAAAAAGCCCACCGCAGGTTCAGATAATATATTGGCTTGATTGGGGGCGTTGCCATTGGCGGAATAATCGGCCATCACGCGTTCATAGTGCGCCACTTTGGTGGGAATCGGCAACACGCCTTGCCCCAGTAGCTGGCCGGCGGCATCAAAGGCGGCGTAATGCGCTTGCGTTACGGTCAGCGCGCCCGGCATCATGCTACGCACGGTCAGGCGTAAGCCCGAGCGTGCGGCGCTGGCGCTGACGGCATAGTCAACGCTTTGGCTCGAGCTGGCAAAAAATACCCGTTCGTATTGGGCTACCGGGGTGATTTCTTTATTATCCTTGCCAGATTCGCCGCTTTCCAGAAAAGCACGAGCGATTAATTCGCGTGGGCCTTCCAACTCCAGCAAGCCACCTTGCAACTTGATGCTGTGCTGTAAGGCCACGCCTTGCCAAACAATACTGCTACTGCTTTTTTGGAATAAGCCACTACCATACCAGCGCAGCTTGATTTCACGCCCCACGCTGCCAGGCGCGGCTTCCGGGCGTGGGCTGGCGCTGATGTCAAGGCGAATCTTGCCGCCCTGGGCCGGAATCGGGAAGGTGGCAAAGCTTTGCTGATCGAACAGACTGCCGACGCTGGCAATCGGCGCGGCTTGCGGCGCGCCCTGATTTTCAAACAAAATATATAAATCACGCACCAAATAATCGCGCCCCTCCACCCCAACCGGGCCAATCGCCTGATGCGCGTTGCGCAGCAAGTTTTGCTTTTCATGCGCTTGCAACAAGGCGGGGCCCTGCACCGCAGCGCGCGCCAAATCTTCTTGCTGTTGGTTTGACAGACGCTGCCATTGGTGCGCGGTTTCTTGTTCCGAGCTGAGTTTGGGTTGATACACGCGCAAACCGACATCAAGGATGGCCGCATCGGCTTGCGCCAGCTTTACCCGAAGGCTGGTAATTTTGGCGGGCAAGCCTTGCAAATTGATGGTGTTAATTTCACCGGACAAAGGGCTTAAACCCGAATCAAGGTAAAACGAACTACTGATGGTGGTGCCATCGGGGCGCTGGACTTCCATTAAATTGGCGCTGATATGGTATTGACGCTGCTCCAGAATTTGCCCGGCGCTGTCAAGAAACTCCGCCAGCAGTTTATAGTCCCAGCGCTTGCCGGGGTCGGCCAGATGGGCTTTGCGGGCCGCTGGCAGGTCGCTGATATTGGCGCTGCTGATCAGGCGTACTTCGGCCCTGTCCATTTGCAGTGGAAATTGCAAGCCGGATGAACCGGATGAGTTTTCCTTATTCAATACAAAGGCGCGGCTGACCTTGGCTTGTTTGATTAAAGCCATCTTCTTTTCATCCACCTTGGTGGGCGGGTTGAACCATTGCGTGAGTTGCACAAGCGGCAATGCCTTGGCCACGCCAGCCTGCGGGGTTGCTTTGGCGCTGGCCAGCACCAGGGTCAACCAGGCCGCGCCGCCTGCTGCGACCAGTAAAAAGAATACTCGAATTAATTTTCTCATGATGCACGCCTCGCTAACCACCAGGTCATATTGTTGTGAATAAATTGTTGCGCCTGACTGGCGGGCGCAGCTTGGGTTTGAAATGCCTGAATCCGGCCTGGATCTTTACTCGATAAATTGAGCGCCGCCACCCATTGTTCTCCTTCCCATACCAGCAAATAGGCACGATGGGTGACGCTGTCGGCCACGTATTCCAACTTCAGCGTGGGGTGCTGTTGCCGGATGGTTTGCACCAGTTGATGCAACACCACCACGTCTTGGGTTTGCAAATACTGGTTCAATTGTTGTTGCAAGGCGGCCGGCAACACGCTATTGGCGGGGCTGGCCTGTGCCAGACGTTGGCTCACGCTTATGGTTTGCATCGGAATGTTTAAAGCCTTGAATTGCAGGTTTTGCGCATTCGGTTCGGTTTGCTGGTGCAGCACGGTATTGGCCAGCGGCGAAGCCCAAACCACGGCAATTTCTTTATTTTGCGCCGTGGCCTGGTAGATGCTCTGCATTGCTGCGGCGGCGCTATATTCGCTGCTGCGGCGCTGACCATCGGCAAATTGGTAGTGCAAGCCGTTGCGCTCCAGCGTTTGCAGCAGCGCTTGCCCGAGTGGGCTGGCTTGTTTGGCTTGTTCTACCCCGTTGCTAAAGGAGACCAGCAAATCGGATTGCGGCAAATAGGTATCGGGCCGCACCGACAGGGCGCGGGTTTGCAGCGTCAGCGTGTTTTGCTTGCCATGTTCACGCAGCCACACCTGGGTCACCAGATTGAGCATATTGGCTTTGTTTTGCAGCGTTAACAAGTCAGCGCTGCGATCCTGGTTGGCCAAGGGTGACGCGTTGGCCATCATGAACACACTGCCGCGCAATTGGCTGAACAAGGAAATGCCCAGTTCCAGGCTGTTGGGGTCAAAATAGGGGCGCGGCACTTGCACCACATACGCTTGTTTGGCCGGATTGACGCGAAACACAAAGCTACCCCAATAGCGCCGAGGCCTGACAACTGCGTTGGCTTGCTTGGCGTGGTTGGCTTGGTCAGCGCTGGAAGATTCGGCCAGAATAATAAAATCTTCCTGTTCCGGCATCGAATGAAACAACCGCACTTCATAGCCCAGGGCTTGCGCGCGCAGATTGAGCAATTGCAAATGCTCAGGCGCTATCGCTTTGCCATTACCGAGTAACTGGATTAGCGGCGTCAGGATATCTTTATCGATAAAAATCAATTCACCCACGCTGGGCGGCCGATATAAATTGCTGCCGGTGGCGGCAAGTTGGGTTTTGTCGAAGGCGAGCCAGTTGCTGATATTGTCAATGCGCTTATCAATCTGCTTATCACTGAGCTTATCACTGAGCTTGCCAGCGTTTTTATCGGCGGCCTTGGCAAGCTCGGAGACACCCGGCGTGAGGGCAGCAATAATTTTACGCGCATCCGGTGCCGCGAGCACCAGTTCGGCAAAGCCATTGGCCACGCTGTCACGCTGCACATTATTACCCGCACCAGGGTGCCAGGAAACTTCGATTCTACCCATGCTTTGCTGTAACTGTGGCAGCGACAACTGTAGCGGAATTTCGCCTTTGACGTGCAATACGCTATGCGCGCTCTCGCTTTGGCTGGTGCGCACTTGCAAGGTATTGCGCCGTGCAAAACGGCGGTGAAACGCTTGAAACATCGAATTGGGAAACAGTAACACATCGGCGCTGCCATCTTCACTGGCGCGGCGCGAAGCACCCGCCACCGCCAACATGCGCGCCTGAGTCTGGCCAAATAAGCTGGTGGCCGCTTCCAGCGAGCCGGGTTCTTCCAGCGGTGCTGGCACTTCGATCAGCAAATGCTGTTTGGCCGCCAAATTGATCAGATAACTACCCCAAAACTTGCGCGGCTCGTTTTCGGTCAGCAAAATCACATCGCCATTTTTGCGCATCCGGTAATTGGCTTGGTGCAGCAATTGGGCGATGTTGTCCAACTGGGCCGCTGTGATTGGGCCAGTGTTACTCTCTTGCTGTTGCAACAGGTGCAGCGCTGCGTCAAACGCCTGGCTTTGGCCGGGGCTGGGCTTGATGAAGCGCTTTTGCGTCAGGCTGCGGTAGGCTGCCTGCTTTTCGCTGAATAACCAGTCAATCGGCTGACCGCTGATGCTGCCCGGGTGAATATCTTGCAACACGGTTTGATTTTGCAAAAAACGCAATGGCGTAGGCAGCAGGCTCAAGCCAAAGCCCAATACCGTGGCAAAGCCGCAGGCCACCATCGAAGTTTGCAAAATCGACGCAGACATGCGTGCCATAATTTGCTTGTCATGCATTTTTAGGGCGATCAAGGTCGGCAACAGATAGCCAAAGCCATAATAATCACTGATCTTAATCCCTGGCCACCATGCGATGATGGCATACGAGAGCATGATTTTGTAGGCAAAGCTGACGTTAAAAAACAATAACAGCTTGCGCGCACCTTCCATGGTAATGCGCTTGAACACGGGTGCTTGCAATGCCAGCGTGGCGAGCCAATAAATCACCACCGCTTCAACAAACGACATGATGATTTTTTGCGGCTGATGCCATTGCAGCGCCAATAACGCAGGAATTAAGATGCCGCTGAAATCCCAGCCATAATACAAACTCATGCGCGAAGCCAAAAACGCGGTGATGATCAGGATAATGTAAGTTTTTGGGCTGGCCAAAAACGACGAAGCCACATCTTCATATAAAAAGCCGATACTCGACATCGAGAAATTGGTGTATTCCATCAAAATAAAGCGTACCAGGCAATACGTGATGCCGATGGTCACAAAATTGGTGAACAAGCCACGACGTAAGCCAGTCTTCCAAAAATTATTCGCCACCAGCGCAGTAATAATCAAGCCAAAGCTGTGCAAATTGTTTTGGTAATCAAAATCCCAATGCCATTGTTGATTGACGTAGTTGCCAATCAAGGGCAGGGCATAGCCATCGCCGATGATGCGAATTGCCACGCTGACCAGTACCATGGCAAAAAAGCGGTCGCGCCCAAAAAAACGGCTCCAACCCATGCGCATGGACAGCACTTCCGAATAGAACCACACCAAAAAGTAAGTGATCACACTCTCCACCAGCACCACCACGGCAGCGCTGGGTTTGATCAGTAATAATGGCACCAGATAACCGGGCACGATCAAGCCGGACATAACCCAACCAAAGCGCAGGTTGAACATGCAAACCACAAAAATACCAACCCACACCGTGGTAATGACCGAACTGGCCAAGCCACCCGCAGGGAAGATATTGAGCGGGAAAAGATGCGCAGATAAGCAATTTAACATAGTCACTTACCCTACCACCAAACGTGGGCCGCGCGTATGCAACGGCGTATGCAATGGCGCATGCATTGCTGTATGCAATGAAGTCGCCTGATCCAGATCATCCAATAAAGCTGCCTCGTCAGATTGCCAACGGAAAGCCGCCAGGCTTAATTGGGCTTGCATGCCCACGCCAATTTCGCTATGAAAGGTAAGCCGCCCATCCCACGCCGCAACCAGATTGATCGACTCAAAGGCATCAGCAAACAACGGTGATTGCTCGCGCCCGAGCGCATCATTCAAGCTGTATTGCAAGCGCTGATCAGAAATGCCAAAACCGGCATTGGTAAATTGAAACTGCAAATTCTGGCCTTGCAAACGGGCGCTGATGTGCAATACCGAATCGCTGCTGGCATCAATAATCAGCATGTGCAAAATCGCAGAAAAGACAAAGCGTAAATCTTTGGGCAGCGCAAAAGCATGTGCTTGGGCGATCGATAGCTGCAATTCGACATGCAGATTTTTCTTGTTCAAATCAAACGCGTGCTGTGCCAGGGTTTGCTTCAAGAGCGCTGCCACATCCACCGGATAGCATAACACCTGATTCGAGGCTTGATCTTCCAGCAGCAAGCGTGATTTTTCCATAATCGACTGGATGCTGCGGGCTTTTTCCTGCAAGACCGAAATAATCAATTTCGACATTGAGGCATTGAGTTTTTGATGGCTTAAGGCACGCAACAGCGCGGGCAGTTTTTCCAGCTCCTGATGCAGGAAATGCGCGGCCTGCATGCGTACTTCGGATTTGGCATCGTGTTGCAACACCAATTCACCCATATCCATCACTTCCACCAGCACGCCGCTAATATTAAATGGCATCGGATGGGCATGGTTGGCCGGGTTGGTTTGGCTGACATCGTGTTCCAGCACGGTGGCGCGTAACATTAAATGGTCGTCCAGTAAATCGGGCAAATTCACCGGCCAGGAAAATTGATTGCCATTCACGATCAAGTCTTGCATCGCCACGCGCGCTGCATCCAGGCTCTTGCCGCTCATGCGCGCGACAAAATCAGTCGCGGTAAGCGTGCTTAAGCTGATGCCGCTATGGGCCAGACGTTGGCGCATCGGTTGGTTGGCCAATAGCACGCGGCCAAACAAATCATACACAATCGCGGCGTGCGAGGCATGGGTGAAGGTTTGCTCAAGAATGGTCATGCGCCGCTCCATCATGCCGACCGCCTGGGTCAGTTTTCTGAAGGCGGTGGCATTACCATAGGCAAACCACTGCTGGAACGGGGCTTTGCGCTCATTTTCTTGCTCCAGCCAGAGCCGCCGTTGGTAGAGTAAGCTGGCAATTTGTTCGGCCATGGGGGCGATGGCGCCTTGCTGTTGGTAAAAATGATCCCACTGCGCTTGCAGCACGCCAAAGGCCAAAAAACCCAATACTTCGCCATTCAAGAGCAAAGGTAAAACGAATTGCTTTTCCTGTTTGTCGCTGGCGGACAGATAATTTTCCACTTCGGTCAGGGCACGGTTGGCAATGGCGGTGGAATAGGGCGCACGTTGAAAATCCCGGCGCAGTTCGCGGATGGTGGCCATATCGTTGCCCAGCGCCTGCACTTCTTGCAGGTAATCGCTGCCAACGGTTTTTTCCAGCAAAATCACCCGGTTCACGTGCAGGGTTTGGTCAATCAGGCGCAAAATAAATTGCCAGTGATCCTGGGTTTGAAAAATCGATGGCGGTAAGGCGAGTTTTTGCAATTTGCCCGAGGTACTGCTGATCAGGCTGCGAATTTTCACATCATCGGCATGAATTTTTTCGTAAAACACCACCACAAATACCGTCAGCCCCAAAATCGTGACTTCGGATAAAGGTAGCCAAATTTTGGCCAGACCCAGCATCAGCCAAGCCAGGCCATAGCTCATGCCAATACTGCTGCCGAGTAAAAACAGGCCGAATTTGAACGAAGGGCGTTGCAATGCCAGCAGCAGGAAGGCGGCAAAAACCCCGGCCGCCAACATCCGGCTAAACCAGTTGCCATGCCGAATGCGAGCATTTTGCAGCAAGGAATCGATTTGCAAGGCATCCATTTGCAATTGGCTGACCGTTTGTATCTGGCCGGGCAGGGTGATTTGGCGCAGGGCGGGCGCTTGTGCATAGCCGAGCACCATTACCTTATC